>JAHEXO010000154.1:3973-6019 GCA_023252065.1 Nocardioides sp.
TTTTGGTACGGCGACCTCGCGGGACGCGTGGCCGGGCGTCACCCACGGTGTCGAGCAGCTCGTCGAGGGCCTCGTCGATGCAGGTCGCGAACACGTCGGCGTCGGGCACCAGGTCGCGGTCGGCGGTCACGCCGTAGAAGACGTTGCCGTCGTACGACGTCACCCCGATCGCCAGGGCGTGCCCGGGGAGAAGTGGCGGCACCGCGTAGGTCTGCTCCATCTGAGCGCCGGCGGCATAGAGCGGGAACTGCGGCCCGGGGACGTTGGTCACGGTGAGCTGGAAGCCGCGGCGCTGCTGCTCGAACGCCAACCGGGAGCCGATCGCGTGAAACGTCGAGGGGGCGAAGCCGGCGATGCCCGCGATCCGGTTGGCCGCGACCGCGCGACCGGTCTCCTTGTGGGCCTTGAAGGCGTAGGACACCTGGTGCAGGCGGATCACCGGGCTCGGCTCGCTGATCGGCAGGTCGACGAAGTGGGGCGCGATCTGGGTGCCGAGCGAGGTCGCCTCGAGCTCCTGGTCGTGCACGGACACCGGCACCAGCGCGCGCACCTGCTTCAGGCCGCCGAGCGACTCGGAGCGGGTCATCAGCCAGCTGCGCAGGGCACCGGTGACGGTGGTGAGGACGACGTCGTTGACGGTGCCGCCGTGGGCGTCGCGGACGCGGCGGTGCTCGGCGAGTGGTCGGCGGGTCGAGACGAGGAGGCGCTGCTGCGAGAGCGGGCCGCCGATCGGGGTGGGCTGCTCGTTGCGACGACCGGCCAGGGCGTTGGCGACCGAAGCCACGCGGCGACCGGCCGCGCCGACCTCGCGCAGGACGGCGTCCGCCGCACCGACCGCGGTGTCGAGGGCTGTGTACGGCGTGCCGACGCTGTCGCGGAGCGCCTCCAGCATCATGGTCGAGCCGGTGACGGGCCGCCCGGGATGCCACTCGTCACCACCGAGCTCCCGGCGTTGCGGGGTGCGGTCGAACAGCACCTGGGCCAGGTCGACCACCTCGGCGCCGTCGACGAGCGCCTGGTGGGCCTTGGACAGCATCGCGACCCGGCCGTCGGCCAGGCCCTCGACGAAGTAGACCTCCCAGAGCGGGCGGTTGCGGTCCAGCGGCCGCGAGACGATCCGGGCGACCAGCTCGCGGAGCTGCTCCAGCGACCCCGGACGCGGCAGGGCCGAACGCCGTACGTGGTAGTCGAGCTCGAAGTGGGGGTCGTCGACCCAGACCGGGTTGGCGAGGTGGCCCGGCACCCAGCGCACCCGCTGCCGGTAGCGGGGCACGAACGCGAGCCGGTCCCCGACCAGCTGCACCAGCGTCTCGTGGTCGAGGCCCTGCGGGCCGGGGTCGAAGATCTCGACCGTCGCGTTGTGGCGCGGCGCCGTCGGCGTCTCGGCGGTCAGGAAGGCGAGGTCGCGCGCCCGGAGACGATCGCCCATCTGCCACCCCTGTGCTGGATCTCTTGCCCTCCATGGGATTCTGACAGAGGTGTCCGGCAGGACCGGCCGGGTCCGCTGCGAGAAAGGCCACAGATGCGACGACTGCACCACCTCATGGCCGCCGTCATCCTCGTGCTCGTCGCCTCCCTCGGCCTCGCCGGCTGTGGCAGCAGCAACAGCTCCGGAGGCTCGGGGTCCGCGACAGATCCCCTGGTCATCGACATCACGTTCAAGGGCGACCAGACGACGCCCAACGGCAGCGTGATCAAGGCTTCGGTCAACCAGCCGATCAGCCTCCACGTCACCGCGGACGCTCCCGGCGAGATCCACGTGCACTCCTCACCGGAGCAGGGGTTCGAGTACAAGGCGGGCACCTCGACGTTGAAGCTCACCCCGATCGCCGCGCCGGGTGTGGTCACGGTCGAGTCGCACACCCTGGGCAAGGTCCTGTTCAAGCTCCAGGTCCGGTGACCGCCGTACTCCTGCCGTTGCTGCTCCCCCAGCACGGCCTCGGTGGCGCCCAGGACCTGCCGATCTCACGCACCCTGGCGATCCTCGGCGCGGCGCTGGCGGTGGCGGTCTCCTTCGTGGTCCTCGCCCTGGCCTGGCGCAAGCCG
>JAHEXO010000155.1 GCA_023252065.1 Nocardioides sp.
CGTTGATGGTCATCGAGGTGTTCATCTCGGTGAGCGGGATGTCCTCGAAGAGCCGGCGCATCTCGCCCAGGTGCGGGATCGGGACGCCGACCTTGCCGACCTCGCCCTTGCTCAGGGCGTCGTCGGGGTCGTAGCCGGTCTGGGTCGGCAGGTCGAAGGCCACCGAGAGCCCGGTCTGGCCCTTGGCCAGGTTGGTCCGGTAGAGCGCGTTGGACGCCGCGGCCGTCGAGTGGCCGGCGTAGGTGCGCATGACCCAGGGGCGGTCTTTCGGTGGCATGCGACCGAGGGTAGGGGCGGCAAACACCGCAGGTCAGCGGCTTGTGAACTAGTTCTCAGCCGACAAGGTCACACCTCAGGCGGTGGCGGCCTCGCGGTCGACCTCGATGAACCGGGCCAGGCGGGTCAGGTGGAGCATCCGTCGGACCGCGGGGCCGCAGCCGCGCACCCGCAGGTGATGGCCCGAGCGACTGGCCTCGAGGGTCGCGTAGGCGAGCACCCGGGCCGCGGTGGAGTCGAGCGTGCCGACGCCGCTGAGGTCGATGACGAGGTCCTGCTCGTCGGCGTGCAGATGTTCGTGGATGGCGGTGCGGACCTCCATCGTGCTGCGCACGTCGAAGTCACCGGTCAGCACCAGCGTGCGTCCTTCGTGGACGATCTCCATCGTCCGTCCCCCGCTCCCCGTGTCCCGAGTGGGACTTTCCGGCTGCGTCATCGTCTGCCTCCGTCCTCCGGAAACCCGAGCCTCCGGCGCTGGTCAGTCACGAACAACGTCCTACTGACCACTATGACGCGCGAGCATCCCCCTTCGGTTGCGCCACGGCCACTCATTTCTTCGCTCACCGCCCACTAACCTCGTGCCCATGGTCAACCTGACTCGGATCTACACCCGTACGGGTGACGGGGGTACGACGCGACTCGGGGACATGAGTGAGACGTCGAAGAACGACCTCCGACTCCACGCCTATGCAGACGTCGACGAGGCGAACGCCCAGCTGGGGATGGCACTTGCTCATGACCTGGAGGAGCCGGTCCGGGTGGTGCTGATACATGCCCAGAACGACCTCTTCGACGTCGGGGCCGACTTCTGCACACCGGTCACGCCGGACCCGGAGTTCCCACCGTTGCGGATCACCCAGGACTACGTCGACCGGCTCGAGGTGTGGTGCGACGAGTTCAACGCCGACCTGCCCAAGCTGCGCTCGTTCATCCTGTCCGGCGGCACCCCTGCCGCTGCCCGGCTCCACGTCGCACGCACCGTCGTACGGCGTGCCGAGCGGTCGGCGTGGGCGGCCTACGACGTGCACGCCGAGACCATGAACCCGCTCGCGATCCGCTATCTCAACCGGCTCTCCGACCTGGTCTTCATCCTCGCCCGCTACGTCAACCGGGCGCAGGGTGACGTGCTCTGGGTGCCCGGCGGCGAGCGCGGCCGTCCCGAGACATCGCAGCCCGACCCGACCGAAGGAGATGCATGAGCGACGTGAAGCCGGCCGAGGGTGCCGGGCAGACCGCCAAGAAGGATGAGAAGCCCGAGAAGCCCGACCCGGTCGACGACCTGGTGGTCACCCATCACACGCTGCGGACCCGGCGGGGCGAGATCTCCTACACCGCGCGCAGCGGCCGCGTGGTGCTGCGCGAGGAGGAGGTCAAGGACGACGTCTTCCACGGCTGGAAGGCCCGCGCCCAGATGTCGGTGACGGCGTACACGCTCGATGACGCCTCCGTGACCACCCGACCGGTCTCGTTCATCTTCAACGGCGGTCCGGGTTCGTCCTCGATCTGGCTGCACATGGGCCTGCTCGGCCCGCGTCGCGCCGACGTCGGCGACGTCACCGCGCCGCACCCCCCGCCGTACCGGCTGGTCGACAACCCCGAGACCCTGCTGGCCGTCTCCGACCTGGTCTTCATCGACCCGATGTCGACCGGCCACACCCGCACCGTCGAGGGCGGGAAGCCCAAGGACTACCACGGCTTCGCCAAGGACGTGGAGCAGGTGACCGAGCTGATCCGGCTCTGGTGCACCCGCGAGGACCGCTGGATGTCGCCGAAGTACGTGATCGGCGAGTCCTACGGCACGGTCCGTGCGGTGGCGGTCGCCGAGCGGCTCTTCGAGCGACACTCGATGGCACTCAACGGCATCGTGCTGGTCTCCAGCGTGCTCGACTTCGGCAGCCAGGACTTCGAGCACCACCGGTGGGACGAGTCGTGCCTGAACTTCCTGCCGACCTACACCGCGATCGCGCACTACCACGGCAAGGTCAAGGGCCGGCTCGCCCGGCTGCGGCAGGAGGCCGAGGACTTCTCGGCCGGGCCCTACCGCACCGCGCTCGCGGCCGGCCGCCGGCTTCCGGCCAAGGAGCGGACCGCCGTCGTCCGCACCCTGGCGCGGCTGACCGGCCTGTCCGAGGCCTACGTGGAGGGCGCCGACCTGCGCGTCGAGCACTGGCGGTTCTGCACCGAGCTGCTCCGCGACCGGGGGCTGGCCGTCGGGCGGATCGACGGCCGGTTCACCGGGCCGCTGTACTCCCCCATCGCGGAGAACATGGACGCCGACCCGTCCAGCGACGCGATGGCGGGCCCGTTCGCGGCGGCCTTCCACCACTACCTGCGCCACGAGCTGGGCAGCACCCAGGACCTCGCCTACGAGGTGTTCGGCAACGAGGTGAAGGAGTGGTCGTTCAAGGAGTTCGAGGGCAAGCCGATCTTCGTGGCCGACAAGCTCGAGCGGACCATGCGGGCCAACCCCCACCTGCGGGTGCGGATCGAGTACGGCTACTACGACCTCGCGACGCCCTACCACGCGGCGGAGAACATGGTCGCCCACCTGCGCCTGCCCGACGAGGCGTTCGACCGGATCGAGCACGAGTACTTCGAGACCGGGCACATGCCCTACCTCCACGAGCCGTCACGCAAGCGCGAGCTCGCCTCGATCGCCGCGTTCGTCGAGCGGGGCTGACCCCGGTGGCTCGACGACCTCAGGCCGCCGCGATGCTCGCGCCTCCGGACGCGGTGTCGGTCTTCACCGACGGGGCCTGCTCCGGCAACCCGGGGCCCGGCGGCTGGGCCTGGGCGGTCGACCGGACGACGTACGCCTCGGGCTCGGAGCGCGAGAGCACCAACCAGCGGATGGAGATCCGGGCCGCGCTCGAGGCCGTCACCGCCCTGGCCGGGCCGGTGCTCGTGGTCAGCGACTCGACGTACGTCGTCAACTGCTTCCGCGACCGCTGGTGGGAGGGCTGGCTCGCGCGGGGCTGGCTGACCTCGGCGAAGAAGCCGGTGGCCAACCGAGACCTGTGGGAGCCACTGGTGGCCGCGGTCACCGAGCGCGGCGTCATCGCCTTCCACTGGGTGAAGGGTCACTCGGGTCACGCGATGAACGACTTCGTCGACGGGCTCGCGGTGGCCGCCAGCCGGGGGACGACCTTGTGAGCGGGCCGCACCGGACGGACACTGGAGGATGCGACTGCGGACCCAGCTCGTCGCCCACCAGCTGCTGATCGTTGGGGCGCTCGCCAGCGCGTGCGGCGACGCCGGTGATGCCAAAGCGGGCACAGACGAGGCCGGCACCCCCGCGACAAGCGATAGCCCGTCTGCTTCCTGCGACCGCGAATGCCGTGCCGCCCAGCGGCGCGCCGACCGGAGGGCCAAGGCAGCCGCACGTTGCCAGGCGCTCCTCGCCGACGTCCATCTCACCTATCGCATCACCGCGGCGCCGGTCACGGGCGGGAAGGAGATCGGGCTGCGGATGACCCTTGCCAATCGATCCGACGCCTTCGTCCAGGGGTCCACAGCCGGAGCGCTGAAGGTCGACGCCGGAGGTGCGAGGAGCCGGATCAGCTGGGGAGGGTCCAGCGCCGACGAGCTCTACCAGCACCCCGGGACCGCGGAGAGTCGGCCGGTGTGGCATGACCGGATGCCACCGGGCTGGTACCCGGTCGGCACCCGCGTGACCTCGTTCGACTTCTCGACCTACACCTACGCGCCGGGTCGCGGTGAGGTCCTGTGCTGGCTGCCCGCGCGCGTGGTCGCACCCCCGGGGCTGGTGTCGGGGCATCCCTCGGGTCGGTGGACCCAGCAGTCCAGCCACCGCTTCTGAATCCGGTGCACCCTCAGGACTCGGGGCCCGTCACCCGGCCCGACACAGGACCACCACAGTGAAGTCGTCGAACGACCGACGCGCGCATCGCGTTGCTGTGAGGTCAGGAGTCGAAGCCGAGGCCCAGCCGGTCGAGCGTCCGGAGCCAGACGTTGCGGGCGCCCTGGTTGCGATCGGCCTGCGCGAGGGAACGCCGGGTGAGCTCGATCCCGGCCCAGGCGAGCGGCTCGGGCGGGAAGGGCAGCGGCTTCTCCCGCACCATCCGGAGCCGGGTGCGCTCGGTGTCGAGGCCGTCGAGCAGGTCGAGCATCACGTCGGCGCCGAACCGGGTGGCCCCGACCCCGAGACCGGTGAAGCCCAGCGCGTACGCCGCGCGCCCGCCGTACGCCTGGCCGAAGAAGGCGCAGAAGCGGGTGCAGGTGTCGATGGCGCCGCCCCAGGCATGGCTGAAGCGCAGGCCAGCGAGCTGGGGGAAGGTGTCGAAGAACTGCTGGGCCAGCAGGTCGAACGTCGCCGGGCGCTGGTCGTAGGACGGGCGGACGTGGCGGCCGAAGTGGTAGATCGCGTCGTAGCCGCCCCAGAGGATCCGCCCGTCGCGGGTCGGCCGGTAGTAGTGGAACTGGTTGGTCATGTCGTCCATGCCCTGCCGGTTGCGCCAGCCGACCGCGTCGCGCTGCTCGGGGGTCAGCGGCTCCGTCATCAGCGCGTAGTCGTAGACCGGGACGGTGTGGAGCCGGACCCGGCGTACGAGGGCCGGGAAGGCGTTGGTGGCGAGCGCCACCCGGCGGGCGCGGACCACCTGGCCGTCGCGCGTGCGGACGTCCATCGCGTCGTCCGCGCGCGACAGACCGGTCACCGCAGTGCCCTCGTGGATGCGGACACCGAGCCGCTCCGCCGCCTCGGCCAGCCCCCACGCGAGCCGGGCCGGATGGAGCAGTGCCACGTCGTGCGGCTCGTGGACACCGGCGAGGTAGGTCGGTGAGTCCACCTCGGCGCGGATCTCGGCCCGGTCGAGGAACCGGCTGCCCGGGACCTCGGCAGCCATCTCGCGCAGCCAGGCGACCTGGTGGGGCTCGGTAGCGACGGTGATCGCACCCGGGCGCTCGAAGTCGCAGTGGATGTCGTAGCGGGCGATCGTCTTCTCGATCGCGTCGAGGTTGTCCCGGCCGAGCCGGTCGAGGGTCTCCATCTCCTCGGGCCAGCGCTCGTGACCGTTGCTGTGCCCATGGGTCAGCGAGGCGGCGCAGAAGCCGCCGTTGCGCCCCGACGCGGCCCAGCCGATGCGGTTGCCCTCGAGCAGCACGACGTCGCGGTCGGGATCGCGCTCCTTGGCCAGCAGGGCGGTCCACAGCCCGGAGTAGCCGCCGCCGACGACGCACAGGTCGGTGACCTGGTGGGCGTCGAGGGGCGGCCGGGGCGCGGGACGGTCGGTGCTGTCGAGCCAGTACGGCGTCGCGGAGGCGTCCGCCAGGGCCGGATGCATGGTGGCATCGTGCCAGAGCGAGGTGGTGCCATGGCGGGCGGAGCCCGCACCGGCACCACCGCAGCGGCATGACCTCAGCGGTCGCCCGCTTCAGAACCCGTGCGCCCGCCGGAGGCCGTCGAGCCAGAGCCCGGCCAGCGGGATCTCCCACGCCTTGCACAGCCGTGCGGCCTCGTCGGCGTGGACCCGGGCCGCGTCGAGGTCGCCGGCCGCCGCCGCACCCAGCGCGGCGTACAGGTCGAAGGGACCGCAGAAGCTCCCCGAGCCTGCGGAGCACGACATCCCGAGGAACGGGAGCATCCGGTCGCGGGCCGCCGTCCCGAGATCGGGGTCTTCGAGGAGAAGGGCGACCAGGGCAGCCATGCCCCAGTTCAAGGGGGCGAACCAGCCCTCGTGAACTGGGGCATGGCTGCCCTGGTC
>JAHEXO010000156.1 GCA_023252065.1 Nocardioides sp.
ACCCCGCCGGTCGTCTTCTTCGCCGCCCGCTTCTGCGAGGCGGGCGCCGCCGACGACGCGCTTCCAGCCTTGGCGGGACCCGAGCCGCCCGCGCGGGCCGCGGCCAGCCGTGACGACTTCAGCTCGGCGGCGGCGCGGGTCGCGTGGGCGCCGACCTCCTTGCTGACCCGGGCCAGCGCGGTCTCGAAGATCGCGGCCTTGTCGCGGTCACGCTGGTTCTTCGGGTAGCTGAAGCCGCGGCCGCCCCGCTTGACCACGGCGCCGCTCGCGCCGCGTCGGTACTTCTTGACGTACTTCGAGCGGGCCCGCCGGATCCGGCTGTGCAGCTCGAGCAGCTCGTCCTCGTCGAGCTCGACCAGCGCCGCGGACGACGTCTCCGCGACCAGCCGCTGCTCGGCAGCAGTCATCGAGTTGAGCACAGCCTGCGACATGGGACGCCTCCTTGCGATGGGCCGGGACTCTCATCTTGTCGTAGGGCATCCGGCACGGGCGCGGGGCCTCGCCGATTGCGGCGTTTCCCTCTTCCCGCCGGAGAAGGGCGGGCGTATCTTGCGAGCCATCAGCGCCCCGCTCCGGTCTCACGCAGCCAGGGCGGGGCACATCTCGGGAGCCGGCCCCTCCGCGGCCTCAGTCGCGACGGTGCCTGCCGGGCGACTCCTCGCCCGCGGGGTGGGCCTGGCCCATCAACCACGCCGTGAGGCGACCGACCAGGGCCGCGACCTCCTGTCCCACCACGCTGACGTCGGCGCCCGTGCGGTCGGCGATCTCGCCGTCGGTGCGGCCGTCGAGGACGTCGCCGAGCACCTGCTGCTCGTGCTCGGTCAGCGAGAGCGTGGCGAGCTGCGACCTGAGGCGGCTCACCACCGGCTCGACCAACGCCGGGTCGGTGCTGGACCGGCCGCCGCCCAGACGTCGTACGGCGCCGATGATGTCGGCACCCTGGTTCGCCTTGACGATGTAGCCGCCGGCCCCGGCGAGCACCGAGGCTGCCAGGGCCTCGTCGTCGTTGAGCGACGTCAGCAACAGCCCCCGCACGGCCGGGTTCACAGCGCGTACCGCGCGGCAGACCTCGATGCCCGTGCCGTCCTGGAGCTGGAGGTCGAGCAGCATCACGTCGGCACCGAGCTCGAGGATCGCCTCCGCCGCACCCCGCGTGGAGCCGGCGTCGCCGACCACCTGGATGTCGGTTGCGGCCGTCAGCAGGTCGCGCAGGCCACGCCGCACGATGTCGTGGTCGTCCAGCAGGAAGACCTTCACGAGGTGGGATCCGTAGCCGGGCATCCCTGCCTTTGTACTCCACGGGACCGGGGCAGCACATCACCAGCGGGCGCACCGGGCGCGTCGCCGGGCAGGTCAGTGCGGCCGCGCGCTCCTGCCGGTCCGGGAGCTGAGCGGGGCGTGACCCTTGCGGATCATCTGCACCATCCGCAGGTTGATCCGGGCGAAGCGCCAGGTCTGCACGGGCAGGCTGGACCGTCTCCTGAGGGTCTTGTCGGTGGGCAGGGGGGCCGAGGCGATGCGCTCGTCGATGTCACTCATGGGGTTGCTCCGTTGTCGGGTGGTGCTCGGTGAACGCTTACTCCGGGATGAGGAACCAGCCCGGCCTCGCCTTGGCCTTGTAGAGGAACAGGAAGTGCAGCAGGTGCTTGATCCAGTGCCCCGCCAGCCCGATCTCCCCGGAGGTGTCGGTGAGACTGCGGCCGCCGGTGGGGTACTTCACGTAGTCCGGCACGACGGGATACATCGTCATCGCGGCGGCGGAGCCGTGCCGCAGGCCGGTGCCGGCGGAAGCGACGCAGGCGGCACCCATGTCGCTCATGGACGCGGTGTGGGTCGGGGTGGTGGCGCCGTTCTGGATCATGTCGCGGAGGCTGCGGGCCACCTCGCGGCCCATGATGCCCGAGGGCATGCCGGTGCGAGGGGGAGCCGGGGTGATCAACGTCCCGTTCGGGCTCGTGCGCGGCCGGGAGATCTGGTGCGGGGGCGCGAAGGCGATGCCGACGCCGAAGATGTTGCCGTAGGCGGGGGACTGGTAGGTCGAGGGCCAGTCCTCGGCACGCCACTCGTCGTAGGGCTTCGGGGTGTAGTCGGCGTCGACCTTGAGGAAGCCGCTCGGGGCGAAGAGCCGGTCGGTGATCTCGGCGCCCTCCGCGTCGTACGCCGTCATGGCGGCGCCGCGGAACGGTGGCAGCAGCATGGCGAAGTCGAAGGTGAGGCTCTCGTGGGTGCCGTCGAGCGTCTCGTAGAACACCTTGCCGGGCTCCACCCGCTCGACGTGTGCGCGGAGCACCGCCCGGACCCCGCGCTCGCGGAACAGCGACTCCGTCCACGTCTGGCTCGACGAGAGGAACCCGCCTTGGTCGAACACCATGCCGCCGACCCCGAAGTCGCCGAGGTCGTACTCGTTGCTCAGGTAGACGATCTCGGCGAGGTCGCGCACGCCGGCGGCCCGGAGCTCGGCGTCGACGTTGAAGGTGTACTCGAACGCCGCGCCCTCGCAGGTGCAGGCCCCGTGACCCATGCCGATGACGAGCCGCTGCGGCTCGCCGGCGCGCAGCTTCTCGATCACCTGCTTGAGCGCATCGGCCGTCTCGACCGCGTGGCCCGCGGTGCACACCGACCAGGAGTTGCCGTCGGGGCCGAGGCCGGGCGTCGCCTCGAAGTTGAGCCGGGGTCCGGTCGCGTTGACGAGATAGTCGTAGCGGATCCGCTCGGTCTCGCCGTGTCGCTCGGGGGAGGTGTGGACGACGTCGACGCCGGGTCGGCTGTCACCCTGGTCGCCCTCGGGCCACACCGCGACCGCCTTGGCCTGCCGGTAGGTGACGCCCTTGCGCCGGTAGACCGGAGCGAGGGGGAACGTGACGTCCTTGACCGTCATCTTGCCGACGCCGACCCAGATGTTGGAGGGGATCCAGTTCCACTGCGAGTTGGGCGACACGACCATCACCTCGTGCTCCTTGTCGAGCATCCGCCGCAGGTGGAGTGCAGCGGTGTGACCGGAGATGCCGGCACCGAGGATGACGACGCGAGCCATGGGTTCTCCTAGAGCGCGTGGGTGGAGGGGCGGGGCGATAGACGGCAGGATATACCCCTAGGGGTATATCTGGAAGCGCGGCGGACCGGCGACCGGGCTCATGGCCGGCTCAGCTGTGGGAGAAGCGGATGTCGGGCAGGACCCGGGTCAGCCACCGGGGCGCGTACCAGGCTGCCCGGCCCGTCAGGCGCAGGAGCACGGGCAACAGCACGAGCCGAACCAGGAAGGCGTCGAGGAGCACCGCCACGCCGAGCACGATGCCCATCTCCTTGGGCGGGAGCGGTCCGGAGAGGGCGAAGGTGAAGAACACCGCCACCATGACCGCTCCGGCGGCGAAGATGACCCGACCTGAGTGCGCGATGGAGCCGACCATCGCGTCTCGAGGATCGCCGGAGTGCTCGTAGTGCTCCTTGGCCGAGGCCAGCAGGAACACCGTGTAGTCCATGGCGATCGCGAAGATCATGGCGAAGAAGAAGACCGGCGCCCAGGCGTCGAGGAAGCCCTGGTGCTCGAAGCCCATGACGCTCGACCCCCAGCCGTCCTGGAAGACGAGTCGGGCGACCCCGAAGGCGGCGGCCGTGGACAGCAGGCTGGCCAGGGTGCCGAGCAGGGCGATCAGCGGCGCTTGGAGCGCGACCAGCAGCAGGAGGAAGCCGAGGGTGAGGATGACGCCGATGACCAGGGGAGTGGAGGAGTCGAGCTGGGTCTTGAGGTCGAGGTTCTCCACGGCGGCACCTCCGACGACCGCGGAGACCGGCAGGTCCGCGCGCAGGCGGTCGACGGTGGTCGCGAGCGCGGGGTCCGACGGGTCCACGGTGGGAACGGCCTGGATGAGGGCGTGGTCGGTGCCGTCGCCGGCCGGGACCGCCGGCAGCGCGCCGCTGATCCCTGGGTCCTTGGCAAGCACCGCCGCAGCGGCGCCGGCCTGGCCCTTGTCGACGACGATCGTCAGGGTGCCGGGTGCCCCGGCGCCGAAGGCTTTCTGCACCTGGTCGTAGCCGATGCGTGCGCTGGCGCTCGCGGGCAGCACCTTGATGGAGGGCATCGCGGTCTTCAGCCCGAACACGGGTGCGGCGAGGGCGAGCAGGACCACCAGCGAGGCCAGACCCCATGCCACGGGACGCCGCCAGAGGCGCTCACCCCAGGCCTCGAACCGCGCCGAGCGGTGCTCGCCGACGTGGACCCACGGGAGGGCGAGCTTGTTGACCTTGTAGTCGAGCTTGAACAGCACCAGCGGGAGCAGGGTGAGCGTGGCGGCGAGGACGAAGACGACCGAGAGCATGATGCCGCCGGCCATCGACCGGAACGACGGGGACGGCACGAGCATGACGGCCGAGAGAGAGATGAGCACCGTGGCTCCGGACAGCAGGACTGCCTTGCCTGCGGTGTCCATGGTCTCGGCGATCGCCTGCCGGGCGTTCTCGTGATGGCCCATGCGAGCCGCCCGGAAGCGCACCACGATGAACAGCGCGTAGTCGATGCCGAGGGCGAGGGCGAACATCATCGCGAAGTTCATCGCCCACACCGACACAGGCACGACATGGTTGATCAGGACCAGCGAGCCGGCTGAGGCGACCAGTCCGGCCAGGGTCAGCAGGAGCGGGAGACCGGCGGCCACCAGGGCGCCGAAGGCCAGCACGAGGATGGCCAGGGTGACCGGCCACGACAGCATCTCGGACTTCATCATCGCCGAGAGGTTGGCCTGGTTGAAGTCCGACCAGAGCAGGGAGGCGCCGGTCGGGTTGACCTGGACGGTGCTCGTGGACAGGTCCTGTAGCGGGCCCTTGAGGGCGTCCGCGACGCGCACCATCTCGCTGGGGTCGACGTTGGCGCCGGCCAGGAGGACGGCGGTCCGGCCGTCCTGGCTGAGGGTGGCGCCGGGCTGCGGCTGGACGATGTCGGCGATCCGGGGATCCTGGCGCAGGAGCGCCGTGGCCCGGGCCAGAACCTGCGGGCCGTCGCCCTGCGTGACGGCGCCTTCCGTGGAGTGGACCACGACCTGGATCGCCGTACTGGCGTTGCCGCCGAAGTGCTGCTGCGCGAGCTCGCGCGCGGCGACCGACTCGGAGCCGTTGGCCTGCCAACCGGCGCCGGAGAGCTCGGACTCGACCCTCGGTGCGAGGACCCCGAGCCCGACGATGACCAGCAGCCACAGCACCGTGGTGACGCGGCCGTGGTGGGTGACCAGCACCCCGAGCCGACCCAGGGGGCCCGGGCGGTATCCGACGGCCGGGTCGATCTCGGGTCGGGTGTGGCGGCTGGACGCCGTCGAGGTCATCTGGGTCCTCCGGGTTCGAAGCGGGAGCAAAGGGCGAGAACCGCGATCGGTCCTGGCACTAGGAATACCCTAGGGGGTATATAGGATGGGTGGCAAAACCACACCAGGAGGACTCCATGACCGCCTACACGCTGCGCACCGAGGTAGCGCTTCGCTTCGACGCGGCCCTCGCGGCCACCCGGGCGGCGCTGGCCCAGCAGGGCTTCGGGGTGCTCACCGAGATCGACCTGGCTGCGACGCTGCACGCCAAGCTCGGGGTCGACCTGGCGCCGCAGGTCATCCTGGGCGCCTGTCGGCCACCCTTGGCCCTCGAGGCGATCCAGGCGGATCCGGCGATCGCCACGGTGCTGCCGTGCAACGTCGTCGTGCGAGCGGTCGGGGACGGCAGCAGCACGGTCGTCGAGGCACTGGATCCCGCCGTGATGCTCAGGGTCAGCGACGACCGCGCGCTCGAGACCGTCGCCACTGACGCCCGGCAACGACTCGTCGCCGCCCTCGCCGTGCTCGATCAGGAGACCTGAGCCTGCGCAGGCGGGTCTTGACCGAGCTCACCGACACCCCGCAGGCGGGGCGGCGATCGCCTCGTGCGAGGCGCGGCTGGGCAGCAGCGTGAGCGGCTCGCGCTCACCGCCGGCTCAGCCGAGGTTCACCCGCACCGGTGCCGAGGTGGTCGTGTTGCCCG
>JAHEXO010000157.1 GCA_023252065.1 Nocardioides sp.
TTGGTCGGGCCGGGGACGGTCGTCGGTGGAATCGGAGGTGCGGCCGAGGCAGGGCGCGATGGCTGCCGCGGTCGGGCCGTCGGGCCAGGGGGCGGCCCGCCACGGGTGCAGAGCTGCGCCGGTGGCTGCCGTGAGTGCCGCCGCGTCGAGTGCTGCCGGATTCGGCAGCGGATCCGCGTGGCCGGGCGACGAGACGGATGCGCTGGGAGACGCTGCGACAGGTGGGGCCGTTCGTTCGCGGGCCGTGCTGCTGAGGAAGGCAACGCCACCCACCACGGCCAGGACCCCGACGACGCCGGCGGCGACGAGCGCCGTACGACGTGGAGCAGGTCGTGGATGTTTCTGGTGCTCGCTCATGGTTCCCCCGTCCCGGTCCGGTTCAGACGACAGGAGAACAGACGTCAGCGCCTCGCGCGCGGTTTCATCACATTTCGTGCAGGCGACGGCAGCTGCTCCACCGGCAGGAAGAAGTGGTGCTGCTGGACGCAGCGGACCCGTGCGTGCTCGATCGGCCCGTCGGTGCTCGCGAGCACGTGGCGATCGCGCACCTCGGCCGGCGCCCCGCACTCGGGGCAGGTGGTCATGTCCATGGCGAACCCCCGTTCCGGACACGGGTGAATGGGGGAGAGGAGACCCCGACCTCCCGTCGGGATACGTGCTGGGACGTGGCTCACAACGCGCCCGGCGCCGCGGATGCCCGAACCGTTGCCCACCTCGGCTACCGTCGCTGAGGTGATCCGCTTCGAAAAGGTCACCAAGACCTACCCCGGTGGCAGCCACCCCGCGCTCGACAACGTCTCCATCGACGTCGAGAAGGGGGAGTTCGTCTTCCTGGTCGGCACCTCGGGCTCCGGCAAGTCGACCGCCCTTCGACTCGTGCTGCGCGAGACGCGGTGCACCAAGGGTCGGGTCTACGTCGCCGGCAAGGAGATCAACCGCCTCGCCGGCTGGAAGGTCCCGCGCCTGCGCCGCCAGATCGGCACCGTCTTCCAGGACTTCCGCCTGCTCCCCAACAAGACGGTCTCCGAGAACGTCGCCTTCGCCCTCCAGGTGATCGGCAAGTCGCGCGGCGACATCCGGCGTACCGTCCCGGAGACCCTCGAGCTGGTCGGGCTCGACGGCAAGGGCGAGCGGATGCCCGACGAGCTGTCCGGCGGCGAGCAGCAGCGGGTGGCGATCGCCCGCGCGTTCGTGAACAAGCCGATGATCCTGATCGCCGACGAGCCGACCGGAAACCTCGACCCGGCGACGTCCGTCGGCATCATGAAGCTGCTCGACCGGATCAACCGCACCGGTACGACGGTGGTCATGGCCACGCACGACGCCGGCGTCGTCGACCAGATGCGCAAGCGCGTGATCGAGCTGGCGGAGGGCGTCGTCGTCCGCGACCAGGCGCAGGGCGTCTACGGCTTCCAGCACTGACCTGATCTCCCGACCGACCCCCGACGACCCGGAGAAACCTTCCTCATGCAGCTGCGTTACGTCTTCACCGAGCTGGGCAACGGCCTGCGCCGCAGCCTCTCGATGCACGTTGCGGTGGTGCTCACGCTCTTCGTCTCGCTGACCCTGGACGGCGTCGGCGTGCTCCTCAACCAGGAGGCCCAGCGGGTCGCCGACCGCTGGGGCAGCCAGCTCCAGGTCGCGGTGTTCCTCTGCAGCGCCCACGACGGCAACCCGGCCTGCACCACCGAGGTCACCAGCGCGCAGCAGGACCAGATCCAGAAGGTCATCGACGCCAACGCCCAGGTCTCGAGCTCCACGACGCAGTCCAAGCAGGAGGCGTTCCGCAAGCTCACCGCCCAGTACCCCGGCAAGTACGACGGCCCCAACTCGCCGATCACCGCCGCGGACATGCCGGAGTCGATCTGGATCACGCTCAAGGACCCCAACCAGTACCAGGACGTCGAGAGCGCCGTCGTCGGGCTGGACGGCGTCTCCCGGGTGCAGGACGTCCACAAGCTCCTGAAACCGATCTACAGCACGATCTCGCGCCTTAAGTGGGGCTCGATCTGGACGGCCGCGATCCTCGTGATCGCCGCGCTGCTCCTGGTGGCCAACACGATCCGGCTGGCGGCGTTCGCGCGGCGGCGGGAGATCGGGATCATGCGCCTGGTCGGTGCCTCCACGCTCTACATCGCCCTGCCGTTCCTGATGGAAGCCATCGTGACCGCCGCGCTCGGCGTCGGTCTCGCAGGTCTGGCGTTGTGGGGCTTCATGGAGGGTGTCGTCAAGAGACAGCTGGCGGTCGACCTCAACTTCATCCCGTGGGTGCAGAACAACGACTTCTGGTACGCCCTGACGGTGATCGCGATCCTCGGGCCCCTGCTGACCCTGATTCCGACACTCGTGCTGACCCGCAAATACCTCAAAGTCTGATCCGCGTCGGTTAGCGTCCAGGTGGCCGCTTCCCCGACCGCGAAGGCTTCCCGGTGCGATTCTTCCCCGCCACCGTCCGCCAGCGCGTGGCCACCGTTGCGACGGTGGGTGCGCTTGCTGCCGGCGTCGTGACCAGCCCGTTGGCCCACGCCGCCGACGTGCGGCACCTGCGCCACCAGCAGTCCCAGGCGCAGCACTCCCTGGCCCACGCGAAGTCCGCGCTCGACGAGTCCGGCAGCCGGACCCGGCACGCCTATGCCGCGCTGGCGAGGTGGAAGGCCGCCTACCGCGTCGCCACTCACGACTTCGAGGTCGCCCGGGCGAAGGTGCAGGCCGCCGAGGCCAGGCTGGCGGAGATCCAGAAGCAGCTCGTCGCAGCCAAGGCCCGGCTCGCCTCCGCCGAGGCCGACCTCGCGCGCAGCACGCAGGCGGTCGGCGACCAGAAGGACCAGCTGGTGCACACCGTCACCACCATCTACGAGGGTGGCGACCCCCAGCTGGTCGGGTTCTTGTCGCTGATGAACTCCCAGACGCCGGCCGACCTGGTCAGCGCCAACGACAACAACAACGTCGTCCTCACCTCCCAGGACCAGGCCCTCGACAACCTCACTGCCGCGCAGGTGCTGATGAAGGTGCAGACCGACCGGCTCGCGGCCGCCCGTGACGCGGTCGCCACCAAGCAGGCCGAGGCGCAGCACAACCTCGCGCTGAAGCGCACGTACAGTGCCCAGGCCCTGGACGCGAAGGCGCGGGTCGCTGCCAGCGTGAAGGCGCGCCACCAGGCCTGGGAGCAGGCGCGCGCCGCCCGGGCCCACGACCGCAAGGTGTGGCTGGCCTCGAGGGCGCAGGCCGACCGCATCCACCGCCTGCTCCTCGCCGAGATCGCCCGCGAGCAGCGTCGCGGCGGCGGCTACAAGGGCTCCACCCAGGGGCTGCTGATGAGGCCGGTCAACGGCCCGATCACCTCGCCGTACGGCTATCGGATCAACCCCGTGATGGGCTACTACGGCCTCCACGACGGCGACGACTTCGCCGCCGCCTGCGGCACCCCGATCTGGTCGGCCGGCAACGGCACGATCCTGTCGCAGTACTACTCCTCGGTCTGGGGCAACCGGCTGTTCATCAACCTCGGGCTGATCAACGGCAAGAACGTCACCGTGATCTACAACCACCTGTCGGCCTACCGCAGCAGCGTCGGTGAGCGGGTCTCCCGGGGCCAGGTCGTCGGCCTGATCGGTACGACGGGCTGGTCGACCGGGTGCCACACCCACTTCACCGTGATGGTCAACGGCGTGGCGGTGGATCCGGCGCCCTGGATCAGCTGACGGGGGCGCACCGACTCGTGCGTCACAGTCGCGTCAGGGACGCGTCAAAGCGGGCCGGCGCGCGTCGGCGCGGGGAGACGATGGTGGTGTCCCGATGCGAGGAGGTGGCCTGCCATGACCGGGATCTCCGAGTGGCCGCGAGCGACCTGGTGGCGACCCGCCTGCCGGACCGGAGCGGTCCTGGCTCCGTTGGTCACCTGCGCGATCCTCTCCGCGTTCCGCGACACGGTCACCGCGGCCACGGCTGTGCTGGTGCTCGTCCTCTGGGTCGTGGCTGCCTCTGCGACGGGTGACCGCACCGCCGGCATCCTGGCCGCCGTCTCCGGAGGCGTCTGGTTCGACTTCTTCCTCACCCAGCCCTACCTGCGCTTCACCATCCACGGCTCCGACGACGTGGAGGCGGCGGTGCTGCTGGTGCTGATCAGCCTGGCCGTGACCGAGATCGCCCTGTGGGGCCACCGCCAGCAGCGGGAGGCCTCGCGGCGCTCGGGCTACCTCGACGGGGTCATCGGCGCGGCCCGGGCGGTCGCCGAAGGTGACACCCTTGCCCCCGTGGTCATCGACGTGGTCGCCCGGCAGATCGTCGAGGTGCTCGGAGCCGACGACTGCCGCTACGTCGACGGTCCCGTCGACGACCCGCGGGTCGCAGTGCTCGACCACGACGGCGTCCTGATGCGCAACGGGCACCCCGTCGACGTCGAACGGGTCGGGCTGCCGGTCGACGAGTACGTCGCGGTGCCGGTGGGCGTGGGGTCGCGCGAGGTCGGGCACTTCCTGGTCACCGCCACCGGCCATCTCACCTACCCCAGCAACGAGCAGCGCCGGATCGCCGTACTCCTCGCCGACCAGGTGGTCGCCGCCGTGCAGAGCGGATCGGTCTGACCGACCTCGGCGGCGTGTCGCCGATGCCAACCCGGTTGACCCTCCCTGGGAGAATGGCCGGATGCCGAAGGAGCAGGGGCGCAAGCTGGTCGCGCAGAACCGCAAGGCGCGACACGACTACCACGTGGAGGACACGTGGGAGGCCGGCCTCGTGCTGATGGGCACCGAGGTCAAGTCGTTGCGGCAGGGTCGGGCGACCCTCGTCGACGGGTTCGCCGAGGTCGACGACCACGAGGTGTGGCTGCACGGCGTCCACATCCCGGAGTACACCCAGGGCACCTGGACCAACCACGCCGCGCGCCGCCGCCGCAAGCTCCTGCTGCACAAGTCCGAGATCGCCAAGATCGAGCGCAAGATCGGCGACAAGGGCTACACGCTGGTGCCCCTCGCCATCTACTTCAAGGACGGTCGGGCCAAGGTCGAGATCGGTCTCGCGCGGGGCAAGAAGTCCTACGACAAGCGGCACGCTCTCGCCGACCGTCAGGCCGAGCGGGAGAAGCAGCAAGCGATCGGGCGACGGCTCAAGGGCCTGCCCGACTGATGCCGGGTCTCGACCCGGTCGCGTTCAGCGACAGCCTCGGGATCCCGGGGCTGTTCGACGTCCACACCCATTTCCTGCCGCCGCGGGTGATGGCCAAGGTGCGCGAACAGTTCGACACCGCCGGCCCGTTGATCGGCCGTCGCTGGCCCCTGCACTACCGCGGGGACGACGACGACCTGCTCGCCAGGCTGCGCTCCTTCGGCGTACGACGGTTCTCCGCGCTGTCCTACGCCCACCGCCCGGAGATGGCGGAGTGGCTCAACGACTGGGCTCTCGTGTTCGCCGACCACACCCCGGGGTGCCTGCGCAGCGCCACGTTCTACCCGGAGCCCGGGGCTGCGGACTACGTCGCGGACCGGATCGACGGCGGCGCCGAGATCTTCAAGGTGCACGTGCAGGTCGGCGGGTTCGACGTCCGCGACCCCCTGCTGGCCGACGTGTGGGGCGTGCTCGAGGACGCCGGCACCCCGGTCGTCCTGCACGCCGGCTCCGGGCCGGTCGGCACGCCGTACACGGGGCCCGGACCCGTCGCGGACCTCCTCGCCCGCCATCCGCGGCTCGCCCTGGTGATCGCCCACCTGGGGGCACCGGAGTACGCCGAGTTCGTCGCCCTCGCCGAGACCTACGAGCGGGTCCGCGTCGACACGACCATGGTGTTCACGGCGTTCTTCGACGAGATCGGGGCGCCGTTCCCGCCTGACCTGGTGCCGCGGCTGCGCGACCTGCAGCCGAAGGTGCTGCTGGGGTCGGACTTCCCGAACATCCCCTACCCCTACGACGAGCAGCTGGCCGGCCTGGTCCGCCTCGACCTGGGCGACGACTGGCTCCGGGGTGTCTGCTGGGACAACGCCGCCGACCC
>JAHEXO010000158.1 GCA_023252065.1 Nocardioides sp.
GGTGGGCCACTGCCTGGACATCGAGGCGGAGAGCTCGTTCTCACCAGTGGTCGAGGCCGTCACCACTCTCGTCGCCCGGGTGGAGGACCCCGAGTCACGGCCCTTCGCACGCCGCATGCGGGCACTCCTGGATCCCGAGGCACCGAGGAGCGCAGAGAAGCTCCACCTGCTCGATGATCTTCGCCTGACCGTGCTCGAGGCCGGCGCGAACGGGCCCGTGCTCCTGGTGTTGGAGGACCTGCACTGGGCTGACGCCTCCACGCGCGACCTCGCGGTGGCACTGTCGCGCACAGCCCGCGGACGAGTGTTGCTGGTGCTGACCGTGCGGACCGAGGACGTCCACCGGGGCCATCCGGCGCGGAGGGCCCTGGCCGAGATCGCCCGGGTTCCTGGTGGCAGACGTCTCGAGCTGGGTCCGTTGGACCGCGACGCCATCGCCGGGATCGTGGCCTCGATCACCGGCGCGGAGGTCGATCCCGCGACGGTCCGGTCCGTCCTCGAGCGGTCGGAGGGCAACCCTCTTTATGCGGAGGAGATCGTGGCCGCTGGTTCCGGCGCGATCCCCGGCCAGCTGTCAGACCTGTTCCTGGCCAGGGTGGATCGGCTGGACACCTGTCCCCGGAATCTGATCCGCGTCGCCTCGGTGGACGGGACCCGCCTCGACATCGAAACCCTGGGGGAGCTGTCGGGGCTCGTACAGCCGAGGCTGGACCGGGACCTGACCGAGCTGTTGGACGCCAACCTCCTCCGCCGGAGCTCGGAGTCACTGGCGTTCTGGCACCCGCTGCTGCGCGAGGCGGTGTACGACGACCTGTTGCCGGACGAGCGGACTCGGCTGCACGCCCAGCTCGCCGGGATCCTCCAAGCGCGCGTCGACACGGAGGCAGAGCCCCGGTTGTCTCTGCTCAGCAGGTTGGCGTTCCACTGGTCGGCCGCAGCCGACCTCCCTCACGCCATCGTCGCGTCGGACCGAGCCGGCAAGGTCGCGCAGTGGATCGGCGCAGCAGAGTCCGTCTCCCAGTTCGAGCGTGTGCTCTGGCTGTGCGACCAGGTGCCGGACGCCGAAGCCCTCGTCGGCCGTACCCAGATCGACGTGGTGCTCTCGTTGGCCGGCTCGACGCTCGGCCAAGGCGACGGATCGGGCTGGCATTCCCTGAATCGCCGTGCCGTGGGAATGCTCACTCCGGACACCGACCCCCTCGTCGCGTCCAGGGCCCACGCGGCCCTGGCGTTCTCGGCCATGAACATCGACGACACCGCGGAAGCACCCGAAGCAGTGCGGCTGGCTCTCGAGTACGCAGGGGAGTCTCCCTCAGAGGAGCGGGCCTACGCGCTGGGGGCACAGGCCCTGCTCGACCTCGTAGGAGGCCAGAACGGCGCCGCGCTGGCTGCCGCTGACCGTGCGAGCGAGGCAGCCAAGGCGATCGGCGCGTCGTACATCTACCTGCTGGACCTGATGTTCAAGTCCGAGGCGCTCCTGGTCCTGGGTCGCCCGACGGAGGCGTGCGACCTGGCCCGCCAACGGGTCGAGCTCGCGCGGAGCGAGGCCCCGGGCGGGGAAGCGCTCTACTGCGTCCAGATCCTGGCGGAACGGCTGCTGTGCGCGGGTCGCGTCCAGGAAGCCATCTCCGTCGCGCGAGCCGAGCGCTACGAGGGACTGAAGGCGGGCCTCGTCGCACCGGCTGCCCACTGTGGTTCGACCTTGGCGTTCGCGCTCATCTGGGCGGGTCGGCTCGACGACGCCGAGAACCTGTTGAGCGAGCTCGGCGACCTGGGGCTCGAGGACCCCTGGATGATGGAGCGGACCGACCTGGCCTTGGCCCGCGGGGACCTCCAGGCCGTCCGGAGCTCGGTACCTCCGAGGTGGCAGGAGGTCCGGCCGACGGGGCCACCGCTGGAGCCGTTCGAGGCGATGTCCGTCTTCCAGATCGCGGCGCTGAACGGCGACCGAGCCCGGTGCCTGCACCTGGCCAGGTCCTACCTGTCCGTCGTGGGGGCCGGCGACTCGCCCCTGCTCGCAGCGGCGGGCGCCCGCATCGGCTTCCAGGCGCTGACCTTCGCCGGATCACCTTCCGAGCCGCCGACCTCCGTCTTGCGCGACGAAGCCACCCGCGAGCTGCACCGGGCGGAGGCTGCCCTGACCGACGAGTGGCGCCCCTCGTACTTCGGCGTCCAGCTCGAGCTGGCGCGCGGCTACGCGGCGCGAGACGCCGGGACGTCGGGCGCCTCCCACTTCCGAGAGGCGGCGACTCTCTCCGGGCCTTTCGGCGACTTCTTCGCGCTCGAACCGCGGCTGGAGCTCGCCCAGGAGCTGCTCGACCACGGGAGCAGGGATGAGGGGCGTGAGCTGCTGGTCGACTGCTGGACGTCGGGCCACGACATGGGTGCGCGGGGTCTCGAGCGACGGGCCGCCAGGCTCGCCACACGCTTCCGAGTGCCGCTGCCCGGGGCGGCCACGTCCGAAGGGCCGCTGAGCCGGCTGACGCCACGCGAGCGCGAGGTGCTCGACCGGCTTGCGAAGGGGACGACGAACAGGGCGATCGCGCAGGACCTCGTGATCAGCGAGAAGACGGTCAGCGTGCACGTCTCGAACGTGCTGGCCAAGCTCGGTGTCGAGAACCGGGGAGCGGCTGCCGCTCTCGCTCGGGAGCTGGCCTGATCCTTACGCCGGAGGCTCGGCGCAGCTCGAGGTTCGGGATTCCTCCCGATGTCCTGACCCGACCCTTAGACCGAATGTGGGTGTTCGTCAGGGCCGGAGACTCCGGCCCCCGAACCGGAGGAACACCCATGAACACCTCGACCAACACCCGTCGTCCGACCTCCTTCGCCACCGCGGCCGCGGTCGTGGCCGCCGCCGCGGTCATCGCCATCGGCTCCGCGGCGGTGTCCCAGGCTTCCGGCGCCGGTCCGACCCGCTGCGCCGCCCCGCCGCCGCCTGTGATCACCACTCCCTTCTCCGCCTCCTTCATCGCCCGGACGGGCGGCAAGGCGGTGGTCGGGCCCTGACGGATCGCTGGGACTATCTCCTTCCGGACCACTCCTCACGCAGGACCGCGTACGTCACGCTGTCCACCCAGCCGAGGTCGCGGTGCAGCGAGTCCTGGCGGTGCACCGCCTCGCGGCGCATCCCCAGCTTGTCCATCACCCGCAGCGACGGCGCGTTGTCGGCGAACGCCTGGGCGGTGAGGCGCCGCAGCCCGAGGTCCTCGAAGCAGATCCGTACGAGCTCCGTCGCCGCCTCGGTGACGTAGCCCTTCCCCTGGTGGCTCGAGTCGAGGCACCACCCGATCTCGGCGACGGTGCTCCTGGCCGCCTCGCGCACCTCGTGCTGGGCCCAGCCGTCCTCGACGTGCAGGTAGAGGTCTCCGACGAGTGCGCCGTCGAGCTCGAGGACCAACGTGCGCCGCATGACCTCGAGGTCCATCTGCAGCAGCCAGTCGTCGTAGGCCGTCGGGCGTCCCGGCATCCACTCCGCGACGTCCTCGCGGCTCCGGTAGCCGAAGACGGCCGGGAGGTCGGCCACGGTGACGGGACGGATCGTCAGCCGCTCGGTGGATCTCGGCCAGGTCACGCGGTCGAAGGTCAGGGTGTCGCTCACCCGCCAACCCTGGACGGGGGTCGGGGCGCAGGTCAACGGAGAACTACCCTGCTGCACGTGAAGACGTTCGAGCAGCTGTGGGAGGAGCTGGCCAACAAGGCCGAGCAACGCCCCGACGGTTCCGGCACGGTGGCCCGGCTCGACGCCGGCGTGCACGCGATCGGCAAGAAGCTGGTCGAGGAGGCCGCCGAGTCGTGGATGGCCGCGGAGCACGAGACGCCCGAGCGGACCGCCGAGGAGCTCAGCCAGCTCCTCTACCACGCCCAGGTGCTGATGCTCGCGACCGGACTGACCCTCGACGACGTCTACGCCCA
Organism: Nocardioides sp.; assembly: GCA_023252065.1. Next base: position 3,913 of record JAHEXO010000158.1, read on the forward strand.
CCTGTGAGCCCGACCCGTGAGGAATCGATGACCACCCCCGACCTGCTCCGGATCGCGGTCCCCAACAAGGGGGTGCTGTCGCAGTCGGCCACCGAGATGCTGCGGGAGTCCGGCTACCGCCAGCGCCAGGACGCCAAGGAGCTCACCCTGCTCGACGCCGAGAACGGCGTGGAGTTCTTCTACCTGCGGCCGCGCGACATCGCCCTCTACGTCGGCGAGGGCACCCTCGACGTCGGCATCACCGGACGTGACCTGCTGCTCGACTCCGGCGCCAAGGCCGAGGAGGTGCTCGGGCTCGGCTTCGGTCGCAGCACGTTCCGCTTCGCCGGGCCGGTGGGCCGATACGACGACCTCGCCCAGCTCCAGGGCACCCGGATCGCCACGTCGTACGTCGGGATCGTGCGGCAGTTCCTCGCCGAGCGCGGGCTCGACGCCACCGTCAGCCGGCTCGACGGCGCGGTGGAGACCAGCGTCCAGCTCGGCGTGGCCGACGTGGTCGCCGACGTGGTGGAGACCGGCAGCACGATGGCCAAGGCGGGGCTGGAGGTGTTCGGCGAGCCGATCCTCGAGTCGGAGGCCGTGCTCATCACCCGCGGCGGTGGGACGCCCGCCGGGCTCGACGTCTTCCAGCGGCGGCTCGAGGGCGTGATGGTGGCTCGGAGCTACGTGATGATGGACTACGACATCCCCGAGGAGCGGGTGGGTGAGGCGGTGGCGCTGACTCCGGGGATCGAGAGCCCGACCGTCTCGCCCCTGCATCGGCAGGGCTGGGTCGCCGTGCGGGCGATGGTGCCGCGAGCCGGCGCCCACCGGGTCATGGACGAGCTGTGGACCATCGGGGCCAGGGGGATCCTGGTGACCGACATCCATGCCTGCCGTCTCTGAACGCCCCCTTCCGCACACCTGGCGTCCTCTCGGTGTGCGGTTGGCGATGGTGTTCTTCGGGGGCCTGCTGCTGGTCGTCTGCGTCGCCGCGTGGATCGCGATCGGCCCGGAGGTGCGGGGGCGGGTCGACCTCTTCCAGCGGGTGACGTTCCTGCTCGTCGGCGCCATGGTCGCCGCGGTGGCATGGGCGCTGGTGCGGTGCCGGGTGACCGCGACCGAGCGCGGCCTCGAGATCGTGAACGGCTACCGGCGGCGGGTCTACGTCTGGGCCGAGGTGGTCGCCGTGCAGATGCCGCGCGGAGCGCCGTTCGCCACGCTCGACCTGGCCGACGGCACCAGCATCCAGGCGCTCGGCATCCAGTCCGCCGACGGCGACCGGGCCCGGGTCGCGGTCAGCGAGCTGCGTCTCCTGCTGGACCGCAGGTCCGGCGAGGAGTCAGTGCAGCGCCCGGATCCCCCAGGAGACTGAAACCTCGTCGCCGGGTCGCCCGGCCGGGGCGAGGGTGAGCAGGTCGCGACCGCTGCGGAAGGCATCGGGTGGCGAGGTCATCGGCTCCACCGCCAGCGACCGGCGCGACGCGGCACCGGGCTGGTCGTCGGCGCTGTAGACCATCAGCCACGGGTGGTGGCGGTCGACCCACAGCGCGACCCCGCGGCCGCTGGCCGGGTCGCGCACCTCGACCGTCGCCGTACCGCTCTCGGAGCGCGCCAGGTCGCCGAACGCGTCGTCGAGCACCGTGTCGCGCACCGGCCGGGCCATCCGGAAGTCGTACGGCGTGCCGTCGACGGCCTCCTCGCCGACCGGGAGCTTCCGCTCGTCGGCGAGCAGGCGGAGCGAGGCGGGCAGCGTCAGCTCCCACCCGTCGACGGGGCCCTCACCGGCGGTCAGGTAGGGGTGTGCACCCGAGGCGTAGGGGGCGGGACGATCACTGAGGTTGGTCGCGGTCTGGGTGACGGTGAGGCCGTCGGCCGAGAGGTCGAAGACGACGTGGAGGTCGAGGGTCCAGGGATAGCCGCTCTGCGCCATCAGCCGGCAGCCCAGCGAGATCGACGTCTCGGCGTGCTCCTCCACGGTCCAGGCCGCCCAGCGGACCAGGCCGTGCGACGCGTTGTGCCGCGACGGTTCGGTGAGCGCGAGCTGCAGGTCACGCCCGTCG
>JAHEXO010000159.1 GCA_023252065.1 Nocardioides sp.
GGGGGTGAGGACTACTTCGTCGTGCTCGAGACCGTGGGCACGCCGCCCGAGTTCGACATCGAGCCCCGCGACCACGTCGAGCTCGGCCGGATGCTCTGGGCGATCGACCTCGAGCGCGGTGCCAAGGTGTCCGGCTCGCGCTTCTACTTCCTGACCGGCATCGGTGCCCAGCTGGAGTTCGCGCTGATCAACATGGCGATGGACCAGGCCCGTGCCAATGGCTTCACCCAGGTGATCCCCCCGTCGCTGGTCAAGCCGCGAGCGATGGAGGGCACCGGCTTCCTCGGCCAGGCGGCCGACGACGTCTACCGGATCGAGGGCCAGGACCTCTACCTGGTCGGTACGTCGGAGGTGCCGATGGCGGCCTACCACTCCGACGAGATCCTCGACGCCCGCACGCTCCCGCTGCGCTACGCCGCGTTCAGCCCCTGCTTCCGCAAGGAGGCCGGCTCCCACGGCAAGGACACCCGCGGCATCTTCCGGGTGCACTGGTTCGACAAGGTCGAGATGTTCGTCTACACGACGCTGGAGGAGTCCTACGCCGAGCACCAGCGGCTGCTGGAGTGGGAGAAGGAGTTCCTCGACAAGCTCGAGCTCTGCTACCGCGTGATCGACGTCGCGGCCGGCGACCTCGGCCTGTCCGCCCAGCGGAAGTTCGACTGCGAGGCGTGGATCGCCAGCCAGGGCCGCTACCGCGAGCTCACCTCCACCTCCAACTGCACCGACTTCCAGACCCGGCGCCTCGACACACGGGGGCGGTTCCCCGATGGCAGCGGTGGTGGCAAGGACGGCGAGATCAGGCCGATCGCGACCCTCAATGGCACGCTCTGCTCGACCAACCGGCCGATCATCGCGCTCCTGGAGACCCACCAGCAGGAGGACGGCTCGGTCCGGGTGCCCGAGGCGCTGCGTCCCTACCTCGGCGGGCTCGAGATCCTCAAGCCCATCGAGCAGTGACGCACCACGACGGCTGGCGACCCAGGCTGGTCGCACTCGACATCGACGGCACCCTGCTGAAGTGGGTCGAGGGCATCGGGACGGCCTACGAGCAGGTCAGCCCGCCGGTGTACGCCGCGGTGCACCGCGCGCTCGACGCGGGCGCCGCGATCGTGCTCGCCAGCGGCCGCTCTCCCCACGGCATGACCCGGATCGCCGACCTGCTCGACCTGCACACCGACGGGGCCGACCCGGTCTGGATCGTGGCCAGCAACGGCGCGGTCGTGTTCCGCTACCCGCCCCTCGACGTCGTCCACGAGGTGACGTTCGACGCCGCTCCGGCGGTGAAGGCGGTCCTGGAGCACCACCCGACGGCCCTCGTCGCCGTCGAGGAGCGCGGGGTGGGCTACCGCGTCAACCGGCCCTTCCCGCCCGGCGAGCTGACCGGCCTGATGACGACCGCGCCGGTCGAGGAGCTCGTGGCCGGCCCGGTCAGCCGCGTCATCATCCGCGACCCCGACGCGACTGCCGACGACTTCGTCGCCCTGGCTGCGCGGCTCGGGCTGCACGGCACCGACTACGTCGTCGGCTGGACGGCCTGGCTCGACCTCGCGCCGGTGGGCGTGAGCAAGGCATCCGGGCTCGAGCTGGTGGCCGACCGTCTTGGCATCGAGGCCGCCGACGTGCTCGCGATCGGCGACGGCCGTAACGACATCGAGATGCTGCAGTGGGCCGCCCGAGGCGTCGCGATGGGCCAGGCGGTCGAGGTGGTGCGCGAGGCCGCCGACGCGGTGACCGGCACCGTGCACGACGAGGGAGCCGCGACCGAGCTGGCCAGATGGTTCCCCGAGGCGTGACCGGCTCGTCATGAACCTTCCGCGCCTGGTCGCCACCGACCTCGACGGCACCCTCCTGCGCACCGACGGCACGCTCTCCCAGCGCACCGCCGAGGTGCTCCGCGGGGTGCTCGACCTCGGTGTCGAGGTCGCGTTCGTGACCGCCCGGCCGCGCCGCTGGATGGACCACCTCTGGCCCTACGTCGGCTCGCGCGGCCTGGCGATCGTGTCCAACGGGGCGCTGCTCCTGGACGTCGCCACCGGGGAGGCGCTCGAGGTGCGGGCGCTCGAGATCGGATCCGGCCTCGCCCTCACCGAGCGCATCCGGGCGGCCCTGCCGGGGGCGCACTTCGCGGTGGAGATGATCGACGGCATCGCCCTCGAGCCGGAGTACCTCGAGCCCGGGCACGCACCCCCGGGCAGCCCGACCGGTCCGATCCACGAGGTCTGGACCGCACCGGCCCTCAAGCTCCTCGCCCGCCACGAGCACCTCGACCCGGAGGTGCTCAGGGAGCAGGTGTTCGCGGCCGTCGGCGACTCCGCGGTCGCCACCTGGACGGTGGACGGCCTGGTGGAGATCAGCGCCGCCGGCGTCACCAAGGGCGACGGGCTGGCCCGGTTGTCCACCCGCCTCGGGATCGACCCGGCCGAGGTCGTGGTCTTCGGCGACATGCCCAACGACCTCCCGATGCTGACCTGGGCCGGCACGTCGTACGCCGTCGCCAACGCGCACCCCTCCGTGCTCGAGGCCGCCGACCACGTCGCACCCGCCAACGACGACGACGGAGTCGCCACGGTACTTGCGGCACTCTTCGGCCTGTGAGCCCCGCACGTGCGCGGGAGCGTCACCGCGCTTGTGGTGTGATGTCCCGGTGATCCCCGCCGTACGACGCGTGCTCGCCGCAGGCCTGGCCGCGTGCCTGGGCGCGGTCGGCGTGGTCGCGGCCGGCGCGCTCGTGGCCGGGGCGTTCGTGGGCGGCCTGCTCGTCGTCGGGTCCACACCGGCGCAGGCTGCCCGGCCGTGCCCCGACCCGACGCTCGACCAGGACATCGCCCACGCACACGTCGTGTTCCGCGGCGAGGTCACCAAGGTCCGGCCGGTGCAGAACCCGAGCAAGCCAGTCACCACCCGCACCTACCAGGTGACCGCCGACCGGGTCTACAAGTCCTCGCTGGTCCAGGACCAGGTCGTGGTGACGGCTCTGGCCGGCACCCGGTGCGCGCTGCCGACGCTGCGGCAGAACACCCGCTACATCTTCTTCGTGACCGAGCACCGCACGCGGCTGCTGGCGACCTCCGGCACCGCCCGGGCGACTGCGCGGCTCACCCACCAGGTCGTCAAGCGGCTGGGCAACGGCGCGCAGCCGGAGGTGACGCCGCCCGCCGCGGCACAGTTCACGCGGGTGGCCGACGCCACGCCGCCGGCCCTGTCGCGCCTGCTCGCGCCCGGAGCAGCGCTGCTCATCGTCAGCATCCTGGGCCTGTTGCTCGTCGGAAGGCGCGGTAGACGCACCGCCTGAACGGCGGATATTTCCTACTCGGAGGAAGGAACGCACCTACGGTGAACGGTGTGTACGGGGACGGCGGCCGCCGCGTCGTCGTGATCGAGGACGCGACGGATGTGCGTGACCTGCTGGCCACGGTGCTGGGACAGGCAGGGTGGACCGTCGAGGCCGCCGCCACCGGCCAGGAAGGCATCGACCTGGTCCGCGAGACCGAGCCCGACCTGATCACCCTCGACCTCGCCCTCCCCGACATCGACGGCATGGAGGTCTGCCGCCGGCTGAGGGCGTTCACCGATGCCTACCTGGTGATGCTGACCGCCCGCGCCGCCGAGATCGACCGGCTCCTCGGCCTCCAGCTGGGAGCCGACGACTACATCCTCAAGCCGTTCAGCCCGCGCGAGCTCGTGGCCCGGGTCGAGGTGCTCATGCGCCGGCCGCGCACCATGGCCGACCAGCCGATGCGCGACACCCCCTTCCGCCACCGGGGCCTGCTCATCGACCGCTCCCGGCGTGAGGTGCGGGTCGACGACCGGCCGATCGAGCTGACCAAGACCGAGTTCGACCTGCTGGCCGAGCTGGTGCGGGGCGAGGGTCGGGTCTGGACCCGCTCCGAGCTGGTGGCGGCCGTGTGGGGCGCGGGCTGGGACGGTGGCGAGCACACCGTCGACGTCCACATGGCCAACCTGCGGCGCAAGCTCGGGCAGTCGACGGAGGGAGCGTCGTACGTCGAGACCGTGCGGGGCGTGGGCTTCCGGCTCGGGGGCTGAGAGCCCGGAGACGTGCCGTACGCAGGGCCCGTCAGGCCGGGCAACGCGACCCGGGTCTGAGGACCATGGTCCCCCGTGCTTGAAGAGACGTTGTGCCGATCTTGGCTGCAGTCCTGTTACTCCGTCGAGCGCCGACACCTAGGCTCGAGTCATCGGTCAGGTCCCCCGGCCGACACCGATGCGGTGGCAACACACAGTCGCAAACACACATGGGTGCGTCACCACCTACAAGTGGAAGCAGCTGCGAGGTTCAACCCCCCGGCCTCGCGAACGCCTCCGGACTGGCTGCGTCCCGGGAGCACTCCCCCCGCGTTCCCGGGCGCAGCCCACGGGGCTGCGCCCAGTGGGATCATCACAGCAGCGACGCCGGGGCCACGACCACGAGAGGAATGCGGTGGGGGATCCAGGACGCGGTGCGCGACCGGCCGGCACCTGGGCGTTCCTGGCGGTCTTCGTCCTCGCCCAGCTGCTCTTCGGTTGGCCGCTGCGCGACCTCCCCCGCCCTGCCTGGGCCGCGGCCGCGACACTCGGGTTCCTGGCTGTTCGCGCGCTTCTTCCGGACGTCGTCCGGGCGCGCGACCGGCGCCTCCGGCAGCGGGCTGGGCCTGGCGATCGTGAAGAGCCTGGTCGAGCTGCACGGCGGCCGCGTCAGCGTCACCTCCGAGCAGGGCCTCGGGTCGACGTTAGTGCTCACGCTGCCGACGGTGCGGGGCGCCTACCCGCCGGTCCCTCAGGCCTGAGCGGCCGGTGAGGTCACAGCGCTCTCAGAGGTACATCCCGCTCTGACCGGTGCCCGGCTCCTGGGGCTGCTCGGGGCCCGCGGGCGTCGGGCGGCCCTGGGCTCCTGGCAGCGCGCGGCGCATCTGCTCGAACTGAGCCCGCGCCGAGACCTGCTGGGCATAGATCGCGGTCTGGATGCCGTGGAAGAGCCCTTCGAGCCAGCCGACCAGCTGCGCCTGGGCGATTCGCAGCTCGGCGTCCGACGGGGTGGCGTCCTCGGTGAACGGCAGCGACAGCCGCTCCAGCTCCTCGACCAGCTCGGGGGCCAGCCCGCTCTCCAGTTCCTTGATCGAGGCGCGGTGGATCTCCTTGAGGCGCTGCCGGCTGGCGTCGTCCAGCGGAGCCGACTTCACCTCTTCGAGCAGCTGGCGGATCATGCTGCCGATGCGCATGACCTTGGCCGGCTGCTCGACGAGGTCGGTCAGCTCGCGGAGGTCGTCACCGTCGCTGTCGTCGTCGGCCTCGGTCTGCTCGACGAGCTCGGCCGGTACGGCGACCGGCTGCCCGTCGGGACCGACCACGATGATGTGCTGCTGCCCGGCGTCCTGCTCGCTCATGCCGCCACCCTACAAAGGCGGGCGCGAGCGCCTTCCGCCGAGCCCGGTGCCCCGCCCGACCACCGCTCAGGCGACCAGCACGATCTTGCCGATGTGGTCGCCGCTCTCCATCCGACGGTGGGCCGCGGCCGCGTCGGACAGGGGGAACGTGCGGTCGACCACGGCACGGACGGTGCCGTCGGCGACCAGCGGCCAGACGTGTTCGGCCACCGCGCGGCAGATGGCCGACTTCTCGCCGACCGGCCGGGCCCGCAGGGTGGTGCCGATGACGGCCGCGCGCTTGCGCATGAGCGCGTTGAGGTCGAGCTCGGCCTTGGTGCCGCCTTGGAGTCCGATCACGACCAGTCGGCCCTCGAGGGCGAGGACGGCGACGTTGCGGGCGAGGTAGGAGGCCCCCATGTTGTCGAGGACGACGTCGACCCCTCGACCGTCGGTGGCCTCGCGGGCCACCGCGACGAAGTCCTCGTCGTGGTAGTCGATGGTGACGTCGGCGCCGAGTTCGGTGCAGAAGGCGCGCTTCTCAGCCGTGCCGGCCGTGGTCAGCACGGTT
>JAHEXO010000160.1 GCA_023252065.1 Nocardioides sp.
GCCCGCAGTTGCATGCGGCCCAAGGTAGCCGGTCGCGGGGCTTCGGGGTGGCTGCAACTCACGGATCGGGCCGTGGCCTAGCCTGGGGCCCGCTCCGTCGCCCCTCTCGTCCGCACCTGACGACCGCACCGCACCGGAAAGCGCCTCATGAACTACTTCGACGCGATCATCCTCGGCATCGTGGAGGGACTCACCGAGTTCCTGCCGATCTCCAGCACCGGACACCTCACGATCGCCGAGCAGGTGCTGGGCCTGACCACCGACGACCCTGCCGTCACCGGCTTCACGGCCGTGATCCAGATGGGCGCGATCGCGGCGGTGATCTTGTACTTCGCCCGCGACATCGGGCACATCATCAAGGCGTGGACGCTCGGGCTGGTCAAGCCGGAGTGGCGCGGCCACAAGGACTTCCGGATGGGCTGGTACATCATCGTCGGCACCATCCCGGTCGGCATCGTCGGCCTGCTGCTCAAGGACTTCATCAAGAACGACCTGCGCAGCCTGTGGGTCGTGGCCGCCGGCCTGATCGCCTGGAGCGCGGTGATGTGGCTGGCCGAGCGCGTGGCCACCCAGAACCGCGGCGAGAAGGAGCTGAACCTCACCGACTCGATCGTGGTCGGCACCTTCCAGGTGGCCGCGTTGGTGCCGGGCGTCTCGCGGTCGGGTGCGACCATCTCCGGAGGTCTCTTCCGCGGCCTGGACCGGGTCACCGCGACCCGGTTGAGCTTCTTCCTCTCGATCCCGGCGCTGCTGGCGGCCGGGCTCTTCGAGCTCAAGGACGCGCTCGGCGGGTCGATCAGCGTGGGCGAGACGGTGGTCGGCACCGTGGTCGCGTTCGTGGTGGCCTACGCGACGATCGCCTGGCTGCTCCGGTTCGTGGCGCACCACCCGATCACGTGGTTCGTGCCCTACCGGCTCGCTCTGGGCGGCCTGCTGATCGTGCTGCTGGCCACCGGCGTGATGTCGGCGACCTGACCGCAGCCCTCAGAGCCAGCCCGAGCGCTTGAAGAAGACCCAGAGCGCGCCCACGCTCAGCAGCATCAGCCCCACCGCGAAGGGGTAGCCGAGCTGCCAGCCGAGCTCGGGCATGTGGTCGAAGTTCATGCCGTAGACCCCGGCGATCAGCGTCGGTACGACGACGAGACCCACGCCCGCCGAGATCTTGCGCATGTCCTCGTTCTGGGTCACCTGGATCTGCGCGAGGTGGGCGTCGAAGGCGGTGGACAGCAGCTGGTCGAGCCCGTCGACGGCCTCGGCGACCTTGGTGAGGTGGTCGAGCACGTCGCGGAAGAACGGCGCCGCATCCTCGTGGATCCCGGGTACGGCGCCGGTCGCGAAGCGGCGCATCGGCTCGCGCAGAGGCATCACCGCACGGCGCGCCTCGGCGATCTCGCGCTTGAGCGTGTAGATGCGCGCCGAGTCGTTGGTGCGCTGCGGTGAGAACACCGACGTCTCGACCTCGTCGACGTCCTCCTCGAGCGACCCCATGACCGTCAGGTAGCCGTCCACGACGCGGTCGCAGACGGCGTAGACCACCGCCGACGGGCCGTGGGTGAGCACAGCGGCCTTGGCCTCGAGGTCGCGCCGGGCGGTGTGGAGCTCGGAGCCGGCGCCGTGGCGCACGCTGATCACGAAGTCCTCGCCGACGAACATGTTGATCTCGCCGGTCTCCACCGCGTCCTCGGCGTCGACGTACCAGAGCGACTTGAGGGTGAGGAAGAGCGTGTGCCCGTAGCGCTCGAGCTTGGGCCGCTGGTGGGCGTTGAAGGCGTCCTCGACCGCCAGCGGGTGGAGGCCGAACTCCTCCTCGACGGTGGCCAGCTCGGCCTCGGTCGGCTCGTGCAGCCCGACCCAGACGAAGTCGCCGGGCTCGGTGGCGAGCTTGCGCACCCGCGCCAGCTCGCTCGGCGGGAGGTCGTCGACGATCCGCTTCCCCTGCCGGTAGACGGCGCTGTCGACGATCACGGCACTCACGCTAGTCGCTGCGCACGGCGTGGGTCGGGCGGCGCGCAGCCCGGGCCGAGGGGCCAACCCCTACGCTCGGCGCATGGCCACCGTCATCCTGCTCCGGCACGGCCGCACGTCCGCCAACGCCAGCGGCACCCTGGCCGGCCGCACACCCGGCGTGCACCTCGACGACCTCGGCCTCGAGCAGGCCGCGCGGGCGGGGGAGCGACTCGCGGTCGTGCCGCTCGCGGAGGTGGTGAGCAGCCCTCTGGAGCGGTGCCGTGAGACGGCGCGGGCGGTGGCCTCGAGACAGGGGGCCGGGTCCAACCGGCCGCGGGTCCACGCCGACCGGCGGCTCACCGAGTGCGACTACGGCGAGTGGCAGGGCCGGCCGCTGAGGGAGCTCGCCCGCCTCGCCCTCTGGAAGACCGTGCAGTCCAACCCGTCCGCGGTGACCTTCCCCGGGGGCGAGACCCTGCCTCAGATGCAGGCCCGCGCCGTCGAGGCCGTACGAGGTCGCGACGCGGCCGTGACCTCTGCGCACGGCGCCGGCGCGGTGTGGCTGGCGGTCAGCCACGGCGACGTCATCAAGTCGGTGATCGCCGACGCGCTCGGGATGGACCTCGACCTCTTCCAGCGGATCAACGTCGACCCCGCGTCGATCTCGGTCATCCGCTACACCGAGTCCCGGCCCTACGTGCTGGCCACCAACACCCACGAGGGAGACCTCTCCTGGCTGGCTCCCAAGCCCAGCGGTGGGCGCCGGCGTCGCACCGACCGTGGCGCCGAGGTCGGCGGAGGCGCGGGACCCGAGCGCGCACCGAGCCGACGTCCTGACCCCGCTGGCGCCGATGCATAAGGTGGAGCCATGCCGGTGATCCACGAGTTCGACCCGCCCGAGCGCTTCGTCGCGGGCACGGTCGGCGAGCCCGGCGCCCGCACGTTCTTCCTCCAGGCCCGCTCCGGTCCGCGCGTCGTGAGCGTCGCCCTGGAGAAGCAGCAGGTCGCCGTGCTCGCCGAGCGCATCGACGAGCTCCTCGACGAGGTGATGGCCTCGACCGACAACGACGCCCTGATCCCGGCAGTGGCCCCGCTCGGGCTCGAGGACGGCGCGCCGCTGGAGCAGCCCATCGACGAGCAGTTCCGGGCCGGCACGATGACGCTGTCGTGGGACCCCGCCATCGCCCGCGTCGTGATCGAGGTCTTCCCGCTCACCGACACCGCCGACGACGACGAGGTCGAGGACGAGCCGGAGCCCGCCGAGGTCGTGCTGGTGCGGCTCGAGGCCGGTCCTGCGCGGGCGTTCGTACGCCGTGCCGAGCTCGTGATCTCCGCCGGACGTCCCGACTGCCCGTTCTGCGGTAGCCCGATCGACCCCGACGGCCACCTGTGTGTCCGGGCCAACGGCTTCCGGCGTCGCGACCCCGTCTGAGCGGCCTGCGATGGCCGTGATCGAGCAGGACCTCCTCCAGGGCGAGCTCACCCTCCACGGGCGGGTGATGCCGGCCTCCAACGCGACGTTCGTGGGGGAGATCTGTGGGCGACGCGTCGTCTACAAGCCGGTCGCGGGGGAGCGACCCCTGTGGGACTTCCCCGACGGCACCCTCGCCGAGCGCGAGGAGGCGGCCTACCTGGTCTCCGAGGCGACCGGCTGGGACGTCGTACCGCTCACCTTCCGCCGCGACGGCCCCCACGGCCCCGGGATGGTCCAGCTCTGGCAGGAGCCCGACCCGGTGCAGGAGGCCGTCACGCTGGTGCCCGAGGAGCGGGTGCCCGACGGGTGGCGGCACGTGTTCGACGGTCTCGACGATCGCGACCGCCTGGTCTCGCTGATCCACGAGGACACCGTCGAGCTGCGCCGGATGGCGGTGTTCGACGCGGTGGTCAACAACGCCGACCGCAAGGGCGGCCACGTGCTGGCGATGACCGGCGGACACCGCTACGGCGTCGACCACGGACTCACCTTCCACGTCGAGCACAAGCTCCGCACCGTGCTCTGGGGCTGGGCCGGCGAGCTGCTGTCCGACGAGGACCGCGCCTGCCTGGAGCGGGTCTCCGACCAGCTCGAGGACGATCTCGGCGAGCGCCTCGCCGGCCTGGTCACCCCCCACGAGGTGGAGGCGACGCGTCGCCGCGTGAAGCGGCTGCTCCGGGTCGGTGCCCTCCCCGAACCGGGCCAGGGATGGCGCGCGATCCCGTGGCCGCCGTTCTGAGGCGCTGCCGTAGTCTCCACGCATGCGCGCATGGCCTGCCCCCGACCTGCCCGCCCTGACGGCGACCGCGCCGCCGGTCCGCGTCCACGACACCCCCTCCGACGGGCTGGTGCAGACGCATCCCGAGGGGCCGGCCCGGATGTACGTCTGTGGCATCACGCCCTACGACGCGACCCACATGGGCCACGCCGCGACGTACGTCGCCTTCGACCTGCTCAACCGGGCCTGGCGCAACGCCGGCCACGACGTGACCTACGTCCTCAACGTCACCGACGTCGACGATCCGCTGCTCGAGCGGGCGACCGCGGTAGGGGTCGACTGGCGCGACCTGGCCGCCCGTGAGATCGAGCTCTTCCGGCAGGACATGACGGCGCTCCGCGTGGTGCCGCCCGACCACTTCCCGGGAGCGGTGGAGTCGATCCCGCTGATCGTCTCGATGATCGAGCGGCTCCAGGACGCCGGCACGCTCTACTCCGTCGACGACGACCTCTACTTCTCGGTGACCGCCGACCCGGCCTTCGGGGACGAGTCCGGCTGGACCCGCGAGCAGATGCTGGAGATCTACGCCGACCGCGGCGGCGACCCCGACCGGCCGGGCAAGAAGGACCCCCTCGACTGCCTGGTCTGGCGGGCCGAGCGCCCTGGCGAGCCGGCCTGGGAGAGTCCGTTCGGGCCGGGCCGGCCGGGCTGGCACGTCGAGTGCAGCGCGATGGCGCTCGACCTGATCGGCGACGGGTTCGACGTCCAGGGCGGCGGCTCCGACCTGGTCTTCCCGCACCACGAGATGTGCGCGTCGGAGGCACACGTCCTCACCGGCACGCCGTTCGCCAAGGCCTACGTGCACGCCGGCATGGTCGGCTACGACGGCGAGAAGATGTCGAAGTCCCGCGGCAACCTGGTCTTCGTCTCCGCGCTGCGCAACAGCGACGTCGACCCGATGGCGATCCGGCTGACGTTGCTGCGCCACCACTACCGCAGCGACTGGGAGTGGACCGACGCCGAGCTGTGGGACTCCGTCGACCGCCTCGACCGCTGGCGCGAGGCCCTGGGAGCGGCCGCCGGTGCTCCGGCGGCGCCGGTGGTGGAGGCGGTGCTGGCGGCGTTGGCAGCCGACCTTGATGCCGCCAACGCGGTGTCGGTCGTCGACGCGTGGGCCGACGCCACCCTTGGTGTCGACGGACCCGCCGACACCAGTGACCCGTCGGCCGGCGCGACCGTGCGCACGCTCCTGGACGCGGCGCTCGGACTCGCGCTCTGACGTCCGCCGCCTGCGGGGCTCAGCTCTCCTCGGTACGCCGCTTCAGGTAGCGCTCGAACTCCCGGGCGATCGCCTCGCCGGTGGCCTCGGGGAGGTCGGTCGTGTCGCGGGTCTCCTCGAGGGCCCGGACGTAGTCGGCGACGTCTTCGTCGTCCTCCGCGAGCTCGTCGACCCCGCGCTCCCAGGCCCGGGCCAGCTCGGGCAGGTCACCGAGCGGGATGCTCACCTCGAGCAGCTCCTCGATCTGCCCGAGCAGCGCCAGCGTCGCCTTGGGGCACGGCGGCGCGGAGACGTAGTGGGGCACCGCCGCCCAGTAGGAGACGGCTGGTACGTCGAGCCGGACGCAGGCGTCCTGGAAGACCCCGACGATGCCGGTCGGCCCTTCGTACGTCGACTGCTCCAGCTTGAGCCGGTCGACGAGGTCGGGCTCGGTCGCGGTGCCGGACACCGGGATCGGGCGGGTGTGCGGGGTGTCGGCCAGCAAC
>JAHEXO010000161.1 GCA_023252065.1 Nocardioides sp.
AGCCCTCGTAGCACCCGCGCAGGTTGGCTGCGAGGTAGTCGACGGCGAACGCCGTGGAGTCGCGGTTGAACGGGAAGGTGCCGTTCTGGTTGCCCTTCATCCGGCCCCAGCTGGGCGCCTCCCACGACATGACACCGGCGATGCTGAAGGTCTCGGGACAGATGCCGGAGCCGTAGTCGGCCTGGTAGTCGTGGCCCCGGCGACTGATCCCGCTGCAGTAGGTGCGGGTGGCCGCGCTGGACTGGCCGATCATGTCGCCGCAGCCCCAGTCGGTGACGCACCGGCCCGAGGGGTAGACCTCGTACTGGTACCACGTGGACTCGCGCACGGCGATGGCGCGCAGCACGTTGTCGGCGATGCCCCACTTGCAGGCGGCCCATTGGAAGATCTCGTCGGTCGTCCCGGTGTGGTGTCCGGTCACCCGCGGCAGCAGCCAGGTGTCCCACCTGCGCTTGAAGCTGCCGTCACCGGACAGCGGCCGGGCCGCGAACGCCGCGTGCACCTTGGCCACGCTCGGCATCCGGTTGTTGGGGCCGCGGTTGTCCGGCCGGGGCTCCCACGCCGACTGGTGCACCCGACGGGAGCACTGGCCACCGGTGGGCAGCGTGCGCCAGGCCCCGACGGGCTTGGTCCTGAAGTAGCCGGCCGCGCTGGGCGGTGCGCCCGTGAGGGCGGAGCGCTGACCGGCCTCCGGACGCAGCCCGGCGAAGGCGCCACCCTGGGCAGCGGCCAAGGTCACGGCGACGGCGACCGCCGCGACGACGCTGAGAACGCTTCGCCAACGAGGCCTGGCTCTGCGCATGGGCACCTCCGACGGTGACGGCCCAGGAGCTGATGGCCGTGCGACCCTCGGTTGGGGGGCTCCCGGGCGTGGCAGGTGGCGAGGATGCTCCTTCGGGCCAGCCCAGGTCAAGACCGGCCGGCGATGTCCGCGACGATCTGGTGCCATCGGGGGTACTGCCGTACGCCGATTGGTGGAGTCGCGGGTCGGCTCTCCCTTCCTACGGTGGCAGCAGCGCGCACGACGCTACGTCGCTTGCGTGCGGGTAGCCGCCTGAGATGGGGAGAAGCATGAGCCGGTTCTCGAGTCCAGCACGGATCCCGCGACCCTGGAGATCCGGCATCAGCCGGCTCGTGACCCTGGTGCTCGCCGTCGGCGCTCTGGCCGCGGTGGCGGCCCCGGCGCATGCGGCCGGGCCGGCGTACGTCGTGCTCGAGTTCGACAACAACGCGGCCAGCCAGTACTCCCTGGCCTACAACCAGGCGCTCCAGCCGCACAACGCCAAGGCGACGTTCTACATCAGCTCGACCTCCGTGACCGGCGGCGGCGCGGGGCAGATGTCGTGGGCTCAGGTGGGCACGCTGGCGAGCGCCGGGAACGACATCGGCGGCAAGTCGAGCGCCACCAACCTGACCACCGACCCCGACCCGACGACCAAGGTCTGCAGCGACCGCGCGGCGATCCTGTCGCACGGCCTGACGCCGGTCGGCTTCGCCTACCCCGGCGGCGCGAACAACGCGACCGTGCAGGGCATCGTGAAGGGCTGTGGCTACGGCAACGCACGCAGCATCACCTCGGGCACCGAGTCCGTGCCGCCGGCGAACTGGTTCGCCACCAAGGCCAACGCTCCGGGCACGGTGACGCTGGCCAGCATGCAGTCAGCCGTCACCGCCGCGGCCAACAACGGCGGGCTCGTGCAGCTCGTGATCGGCCGGGTCTGCTCGTCGACCCTCGACGCCGCCAACTACACCTCGTGCAGCGCCGCCAGCGGCCACGTCGAGCTCTCCGACCTCAACAGCTTCCTGGACTGGATGGCGATCGCCGGGCAGTCCGGCGGGGCACCGGCCAACGCGCAGCTGAGCCGGCTCAGCGCGGTGGTCGCGCTCGCGGACAGCAGCGCCCCCACGACGACGATCGCGTGCAACGGCGCGCCGTGCACGAGCACGCCGTACTCCGGCGTCGTGGGCGTGACGCTCTCCGCCACCGACACCGGCTCGGGCCTGGCGAGCACGCACTACACCGTCGACGGCACCGACCCGACGTTGGCCAGCCCGACGTACTCGGGGTCCTTCAACGTCAACGGTGCCAACAGCTCGACGACGGTGAAGTTCCGGTCGTGGGACTACCAGGGCAACGTCGAGCCGGTGCAGACCCAGGTCATCCAGGCGCCGACGGACGGTGCGGCTCCGAGCACGACGATCACCTGCAACAACGCCGCCTGCGGTTCGTCGCCCTACGTCGCCACGGTCACGGTCGGGCTGTCCGCGACGGACACCGGTGGCTCCGGCGTCGCAGCCACCTACTACACGACGGACGGGTCGACCCCCACGACGAGCAGCACGGCGTACACCTCGCCGTTCGTGCTGAACACGCCGGGCACCTACAACGTCCGCTACTTCTCCACCGACAACGCCGGGAACGCCGAACAGGTCCAGTCCCAGTCGCTGACGGTCGCCCCGGTGACGACCAAGGTGTCGCTCACCTTCGACAACGGCAGCGTGGGGCAGTACACGCTGGGCTGGCTCCAGGCGCTGAAGCCCCACAACGCGGCGGCCACCTTCTACCTCAACTCCGGCAACGTGGGCGTGTCCGGCAACATCATGAGCTGGGCCCAGGTGGGCGACCTGGCAGCCGGTGGCAACGACATCGGCGGCAAGACCGTCAGCTCCACCAACCTCCTGACCGACCCGAACCCGACGGCCCAGGTCTGTGACGACCGGACCACCCTGCGTCAGCACGGGCTCGACCCGGTCGGCTTCGCCTATCCGGGCGGTGCGGGCGCCAACGACCAGGCCACCCGCGACATCGTCAAGGGTTGCGGGTACGGCGTCGCGCGCAGCGCCGGCTCGCTGTCGCCGACCGGCCCGACGTACGCCGAGAAGCTGCCGCCGAACCAGTGGTACTCGACGCGGGCCTACGCCCCCAGCGGCCAGGTCACGCTCGCGAACCTGAAGGCGCTCGTGAACGGCGCTGCCGCCAACGGTGGTGGATGGAGCCAGGTCGTCATCACCCGGGTCTGCTCGCAGAGCGTCGACCCCAACGGCTACGCCACCTGCACGACGGCGGCCGGCTGGATCGAGCTGGCGGACCTCAACGCGTTCCTCGACTGGATGGCACAGGCCGGACAGAGCGGTGGCGCCCCGGCGGGTGCTGCCCTGAGCACCGTGCGCGACGCCGCGATCAGCGCCGACACGATCGCGCCGTCGACCACCGCGACCTGCAACGGCGCCGCCTGCGCCACGAGCACCTACACCTCGACGGTCTACGTGGCCCTGTCCGGCACCGACGTCGGCTCGGCCGTCGCCAGCACCCACTACACGACGGACGGCTCGACCCCCACGCTGGCCAGCCCGACGTACACCCGCCGGATCCCGATCACCAGCACGACGACGCTGACCTACCGGTCGTGGGACCACGCCGGCAACGCCGAGGCCGCCAACACGCTCGTCGTCAACGCCAGCCTGCCTGCCGACGGCACGCCGCCGACGACCGTGATCGCGTGCGACGGCCAGCCGTGCACCACCAACGGCTACAACGGGTCGACCAAGGTGACTCTCACCGCCGACGACGGGACCGGATGGGGCGTCGACTCGACCTACTACACGACCGACGGGTCGACCCCGACCACCTCGAGCCAGGTCTACAACGGGGCGTTCAACCTCACCACCGGCACCTACACGGTCCAGTGGTTCTCCACCGACCTTGCCGGCAACGCCGAGCCGGTGAGCTCGCAGCAGATCGTGGTGCTGGCCCCGAAGACGGTCGTCTCCCTGACCTTCGACGACGGCCTGCTCACGCAGTACAACCTGGCGGACAAGAAGGCCCTGAAGCCGCACGGCATGGTGGGGACGTTCTACAACGTCAGTGGTGCCAACAACGTCGACGAGCAGCACATGACGTGGGCGCAGCTGACCGACCTCAACAACGACGGCAACGAGATCGGCGGCCACACGGTCGACCACGTGAGCCTCAAGGGCATGACCGACCTGACCGCCGAGACCTACCAGGTCTGCCAGGACAGGCAGAACCTGATCGCCCACGGCTTCGACCCGACGAGCTTCGCATACCCGACCGGCGCCTACGACGCCCAGGCGGAGAGCATCGTGCAGAGCTGTGGCTACACCAGCGGCCGCGCCGCCGGCGGCATCGACGTCTCCGGCGACGGGGCCGGGCCGCTCTACTCCGAGACGCTCCCGCCCAAGGACCCGTTCGCGCTGCGCACGCTGTACGACCCGCCGACCGGCAGCCCGGCCAACGTGCCGCCGCTGACCCTGAGCCACCTCCAGGCCGCCGTGACCGGAGCAGCCGACCACGGAGGAGGCTGGGTGCCCCTGACCTTCCACGAGATCTGCTCCCAGCAGTACGACGCCGCGAACTACTCGTTCTGCATGAGTGACTGGGGACCGATCGAGCTCTCGACGCTCAGCGCCTTCCTCGACTGGCTGCAGAACGCGGGCCAGCCGGGTGGCGCGCCCGCGCGCACCGTGGTGCAGACCGTCTCGCGAGTGATGAACGGTCCGGACACACAGGCCCCCAACACGGTGCTGACCTGCAACGGGTCGGCCTGCGCGCCGACCGCGTACGCCGGCTCGGTGACGGTCGCCTTCAAGGCGACCGACCCCGGCGGCACCGGCATCGCCGCGACCTACTTCACGACCGACGGCTCGACCCCGACGACCGCGAGCCCGAAGGCCGGCCAGGCGTTCACGATCAACGGCAACACGACCTTCACGTTCTTCTCCGTCGACAACAGTGGCAACTCCGAGCCGGTCCAGACGCTGACGGTGCTGGCGACGCCACGCACGGACCCGGTGGTCGGCACCGCGGGCGACATCGCCTGTGACCCGTCGGCACCTGCCTTCAACTCCGGGCTGGGGACCGACTCCGACTGCCGCGCCGCGCACACGGCGCCGCTCCTCGAGGGCGTGGACGCGGTGCTCCCGCTCGGCTACAACCAGTACGACTGCGGCGGCACCGCGGCGTACGCCCAGTCCTACGACCCGACGTGGGGCGTGCTGAAGTCGATCACGCACCCGGTCCCGGGCGACAAGGACATCGCGCCGACCGGTGGGACCGACTGCCCGAACGTCCCGGGATCGGGCTACTACCAGTACTTCGGTGCCGCGGCGGGCGACCCCTCGAAGGGCTACTACAGCTATGACCTGGGGCAGTGGCACGTCGTCGCGCTGAACTCTGCGCCGTGCCCGGACAACACCGCGTTCTGTGCCGCCGGCTCCGCCCAGGAGCAGTGGCTGAAGCAGGACCTGGCAGCCAACAACGCGGCCTGCACGCTCGCCTACTACCAGAACCCGCGGTTCACGTCGTCGGGCGGTGGCGGCAACGACTTCATGCAGCCGTTCTGGCAGGACCTCTATGACGGTGGCGTCGACGTCGTGCTCAACGGTGACTCCCACTGGTACGAGCGGTTCACGCCGGTCAACGGCGCAGGGCAGGCGGATGTCGCAAACGGGGTCCGGGAGTTCATCGTCGGCACCGGCGGCGCCGGTCTCGACACGCCCGGCAACCAGCTGGCGATCAGCGAGAAGCTCAACGCGACGACGCACGGGGTCATGCGCCTCACGCTGCACGGCGGCTCCTACGACTGGGCGTTCGTGCCGGACGAGGGCACGTTCACCGACTCCGGCACGACGTCCTGCCACGGCAAGCCGACGCCTCCGGACACCACGGCCCCCACGACCGCCATTGCCTGCAACGGTGCCCCGTGCACCGGCTGGTACCGCAGCGGTCCCCAGGTGTCCCTGGCAGCGGTGGACAACACCGGCGGCTCCGGCGTCGACAAGACCTACTACACGACCGACGGCAGCGTGCCGACCACTGCGAGCACCCAGTACACCGGGCCGTTCACGCTGGCGAGCACGTCGACGGTGAG
>JAHEXO010000162.1 GCA_023252065.1 Nocardioides sp.
ACCGGCTCCTGGCCCACAACCGTGACCACCTCGGCTGGGCCTGACATGCACGACGACGCGCCGTACGGCCTACCGGCCGTCCTCGCCATCGACGCGGGGAACAGCAAGACCGATGTCGCGCTGGTCTCGATCGACGGCACCGTCCTCGGCACCGCCCGCGGCGGGTCGTTCCGGCCCGACCGGATCGGGGCCGAGGCAGCAGTGGCGGGGCTCGCCCCGCTCGTCGACCAGGCCCTGGCCGAGGCCGGCGTCGACCCGAGCGGCCCGGTGGCCCGTCAGGTCGCCGCCTGCCTGGCCAACGCCGACCTGCCCACCGAGCACGAGGCGCTCGAGGTCGCGATCGCGGCCCACGGTTGGGTCGGCTCGATCGAGGTCTTCAACGACACCTTCGCGCTGCTACGGGCCGGCCTCGACGAGCCACGAGGCGTCGCGGTGGTCTGCGGGGCCGGCATCAACTGCGCGGGGCTGCTCCCCGACGGCACGACCGCACGGTTCGCCGCCGTCGGCCACATCTCCGGCGACTGGGGAGGCGGCGGCAACCTCTGGCAGGAGGCCATGTGGTGGGCGGCGCGCGCCGTCGACGGCCGCGGCCCGGCCACGCGACTGAGCGACGCGCTGCCGCGCCACGCCGGCCTCGCGGACATGGCCGACCTGATCGCCGCCGTCCACCTCGGCACCCTGTCCGAGGCCGAGTGCATGGAGCTCACGCCGGTCCTGTTCCAGGTCGCGGCTGCAAGCGACGAGGTCGCCGAGGCGTTGGTACGCCGCCAGGCCGAGGAGGTCGTCGCCCTCGCGGTCGCCGCGATGCGCCGGCTCGGCGTCCTCGGCGAGCCGATCCCGGTGGTCCTCGGCGGCGGTGTGCTCACCGCCGGGCACTCGCAGCTCATGGATGAGATCACGCGTCTGCTCGGCGAGCAGGCCCCCGGCGCGGCCCCCGCGGTAGTCCGCACGCCTCCCGTGGTCGGCGCGGCCCTGCTCGGCCTCGACCGGCTCGGCGCGCCCGCCACCGCGCGGGAGCGGCTTCGCAGCTCCTTCGAGGTCACCGCTCCGTAGCCGGCCATCCCGGCCGGGCCAGGCCGTCGGTTGAGGAGCTCGCTCTGCGAGCGTCTCGAAACCAGGCGTCTCCTACCGGTGAGCCGCCGACCCCGTCGTACGCCGGACGCCGGCGAGCTCGGCGAACCGCTCACCCAGCGGTCGCCACGACGCCTCGAGCTCGGCGGTCGCTGCCGCCATCGAGGCCAGCTCCCGCGCGGCCACGGCCGGATCGATGTCGTCGCACCAGGTCCGCAGGAGCGGCTCGTCGACCTCGGGATGCCACTGCACACCCCAGACCGTCTCGGCGAGCCGAGCCGCCTGCACCTCGCCCGTGGGCGCGGTCGCGAGCTGAACAGCACCGTCGGGCAGCCGGGCCACGACGTCGTCGTTGTAGTGGAGGCCGCGCGGCGCGCCGTACGTCGCGGAGAACAGCGGATCGTCCTCGGCCTCGGCGTTCCAGCCGATGTCGACCAGCCCGAACTGCCGCCCCTTCGGGTTGCGCTGCATCTCACCCCCCAGGGCGACCGCAGCCAGCTGGTGGCCCAGGCAGATGCCCAGCGTCGGGACCTGGTCGGCCGCTGCCGTCCGGATCAGCTCCTTGGTCGCCGTCAGCCATGCGTGCTCGGCGTCGTCCAACGCGCCCATGTAGCCGCCCATCACCACCATCGCGGCGTACTCGTCGAGGGTGGACGGCAGCGCGTCGCCGTTCCAGGCCTCGACCACGTCGAGGTCGAGACCGCTCATCCACCCGCCCAGGAGGTGGATGGGGTCGTCTTCCTCGTGCTGGATCACCAGAGCGCGCGGAGTCACGCCCACAACCTAGCGGGCCACCTGCCCAGAATCCGGGTCGGCAGCGGGCACACTTGACGGGACCAGGTCCGCGAGGGCCGCGAGGCAATCGGGAGCCTGCATGTCCGTGTCCAACCGCGTCGCCCTGACCGTGCTGGTGGTTCTGTTCGAGATGATCGCGCTGATCGCCCTCGGTGGGTCGATCGGGGCGGTCGACCTTCTCCTCTTCGTGCTGGTCCTGGCCGCGGCGATGGTCGCGATCTGGCAGCCCTTCCGGCGGAGCTGACCCGGCCGGACACCCGAGAGGACGGACACCTCAGAGGACGGGCAGCATCCGGTCGCGCTCGAAGGTGGAGACCTGGGTGCGGTACTCCTGCCACTCGTTGCGCTTGTTGCGCAGGAAGAAGTCGAAGACGTGCTCCCCGAGGGTCTCGGCGAGCAGCTCGGAGTCCTCGGCCACCCGGATCGCCTCGGAGAGGTTGGTCGGGAGC
This sequence comes from Nocardioides sp., assembly GCA_023252065.1. The sequence goes on from JAHEXO010000162.1 coordinate 2,316, forward strand.
GGCTCGATGCCCAGGCTCTTGCGCTCGCGCTCGGTCAGCGACCAGACGTCGTCCTCGGCCTCGCGCGGGAGGTCGTAGGCCTCCTCGATGCCTTTCATGCCGGCCGCGAGCACGACGGCGTACGCGAGGTAGGGGTTGCAGGCGGAGTCGATGGTGCGCAGCTCGATCCGGGTGGACACACCCTTCTGGGGCTTGTACATCGGCACCCGGACCATCGCCGAACGGTTGTTGTGGCCCCAGCAGATGTACGGCGGGGCCTCGCCGCCGCCGAGCAGGCGCTTGTAGCTGTTGACCCACTGGTTGGTGACCACGGAGATCTCGCGGGCGTGACGGAGGACGCCGGCGATGAACTGGCGGCCGGTCTTGGACAGCTGGTACTCCGCGCCGGCCTCGAAGAACGCGTTGCGGTCGCCCTCGAACAGCGAGACGTGGGTGTGCATCCCCGAGCCGGGGTGGGCGGTGAACGGCTTGGGCATGAAGGTCGCCCAGACGTCCTGGGTCAGCGCCACCTCCCGGATCACGGTCCGGAAGGTCATGATGTTGTCGGCGGTCGAGAGGGCGTCGGCGTAGCGCAGGTCGATCTCCTGCTGGCCGGGTCCGCCCTCGTGGTGGCTGAACTCCACCGAGATGCCCATCGACTCGAGCATCGTGATCGCCTCGCGCCGGAAGTCGGCGCCCTGCGACTGCGCGGTGTGGTCGAAGTAGCCGCTCCGGTCGACCGGCACCGGCTCGCCGCCCGGGATCGGGGTGTCCTTGAAGAGGTAGAACTCGACCTCGGGGTGGGTGTAGAAGGTGAACCCCTGGTCGGCCGCCTTGCCCAGCGTGCGCTTGAGGACGTGCCGCGGGTCGGCGTAGGACGGCGAACCGTCCGGCATCACGATGTCGCAGAACATCCGCGCCGTGGCCGGGCCCTCGCCCCGCCACGGCAGGATCTGGAACGTCGACGGATCGGGCTTGGCGAGCATGTCGGCCTCGTAGACGCGGGCGAAGCCCTCGATGGCGGAGCCGTCGAACCCGATGCCCTCGTCGAAGGCCCCCTCGAGCTCGGCCGGCGCGACGGCAACGGACTTGAGAAAGCCCAGCACGTCGGTGAACCACAGCCGCACGAACCGGACGTCACGCTCCTCGAGCGCGCGCAGCACGAAGTCTTCCTGCTTGCCCATGCTCGGCAGTGTGTCGCAGGAGTGTTACGGCGATGTTGCGGACGCCCCGCCGGGGCCGAGCTCGGCGGGGCCTCCTCGCCGATCTACTTCGCGCAGACGATCTCCTCCTGCGAGCCGAGGATGCCCTTGCCGGCGGCCATCATCGGGTGCAGCCACGGCTGGGTGACGCGCGTGTAGGCGATGGTGCCGGCGGTTTGGCCGGTGGTGCCGGGCACGGTCACCTTGCGCACGGTGAGCGGGATGGTCAGCGCGCTCTTCGACGTACCGGCCCAGCAGGCGCTGCCATGGGAGCGGCTTCGCGCGTCGGCGAACGACACGTGGTCACCGACGCGATGACCGCCGTAGCGGAAGGCCACCAGCGTCGTGTAGCCGGTGGTCCCCTCCCAGGGAGCGACCACGGTGGCGCTGATGCCGCGGGTCAGCGGGCGCGGCACGACGAAGCTCACCGAGCCGCCCTTGACTGTCTTGTCGCGGGAGCCCCAGAAGTTCTCGTCGTTGCGTGCCGCGTTCATCACCTGCACTTGGCAGCCGTCGCAGCCGGGTGCCGAGAGCGTGACCTTCGTCGTCGGCGGCCTGGTGCAGTAGAACGCGTCCTGGTTGCCGATCGTCCCCTTGAAGGTGCCCACCACCGGCCGCCAGCTCGACATCGTGTGCGTGGCGTAGGCCAGCGGGATGTGCGTCGGAGCGCCGTCGAGGGTCCTGGCACGGACCCGGGAGACGTGGAAGTCGAGGGTCAGCGCGTTCATCGACGTACCGGCCCAGCAGCCCTCCGCGTGCCTGGCGTGGCGTGCGGCCTTGCGGCTGACCGCCGAGTCGACGGCCCGGCCGGCGTAGCGGGTCACGATGTTCGACACCGCGCCGGTGTTGCCCTCCCAGGGGGCCCGCAGCACGAACGAGAGGCCGTGCGTGCGGCGGGTAGGCACCCGGAAGGTGACGTGATGGTCGGCGCCGACGCGCTTGGTGGGCGAGGTCCACACCGTGGTCGGATGGACGAGGGCTTGCTGGAGCTGGACCGTGCAGTGGTCGCAGCCGGTGATGTGCAACCGCAACGACGTGCTGCGGACGGCGCGCTGGTCAGGCACTGCCGCGTGTGCCTGAGCCGGCTGCGCCGTGGAGGCCAGCCCCATGGCTGCCAGTGTCATCACCACGGCCGCGAGTCGACGTGGATGTCTCATGATCTCTCCCCGAGTCGAAGGAACCGGCGGCGCGACGTCCGCGCCGCCGTATCCCTACGACTCCGGGTGGCCCGCATTTGTTCTCCGGTGTCGGGCTTTTGTTGCCGCTAGTCTCCGGGCACCTGCTCCAGGTCGGCGAGCCACGCGGTCGCTGCCGCGTCGCTGGGCATCCGCCAGTCGCCGCGGGGGCTCATCGTGCCGCCCGCGGTGACCTTGGGCCCGTTGGGCAGGGCGCTGCGCTTGAACTGGCTGGAGAAGAAGCGCCGGCAGAAGACCTCGAGCCACTGCTTGATCTCCGCGAGGTCGTACGACGGCCGCCGGCCGGGCGGATAGCCCGGAGGCCACTCCCCCTGGCCGGCGTCGTGCCAGGCGTGGTGGGCGAGGAACGCGATCTTCGTCGGGCGGTAGCCACGTCGGAGCACGTGGTAGAGCGTGAAGTCCTGCAGGGCGTAGGGGCCGACGGAGTCCTCGGTCGCCTGCGCCTTCTGGCCCTCGACGGTGGGGATCAGCTCAGGGGTGATCTCCTGGTCGAGGATCTCGCCGAGCACCCCGTCGGCCTCGGGCCCGAGCTGCCCGGTGTCGACGACCCAGCGGATGAGGTGCTGGATCAGGGTCTTCGGCACGCCCGCGTTGACGCCGTAGTGCGACATCTGGTCGCCCACGCCGTAGGTGCACCAGCCGAGGGCGAGCTCGCTGAGGTCGCCGGTGCCGACGACGATGCCGCCGCGCTGGTTGGCCAGGCGGAACAGGTAGTCGGTGCGGAGCCCGGCTTGGACGTTCTCGTAGGTGACGTCGTACGCCGCCTCTCCGTCGCCGGCGGGGTGGTCGAGGTCCTTGAGCAGCTGCTCGGCCGCGGGCTTGATGTCGATCTCCTGGAAGGTGACCCCGAGCGCTGCCGCCAGCCGGGTCGCCAGCGACTTGGTGCGCTCACCGGTCGCGAAGCCGGGCATCGTGAACGCCAGCACGTCGCTACGCGGACGGCCCAGCCGGTCCATCGCCTTGACCGCGACCAGCAGCGCGTGGGTGGAGTCGAGCCCACCGCTGATCCCGATCACGGCGGTCGGGTGGCCGATCGCCTCGAGCCGACGCTCGAGCCCGCTGACCTGGATGTTGTAGGCCTCGTAACAGTCCAGCGCGAGCCGGTCGACGTCGTCGGGCACGAACGGGAAGCGGTCGACGTGCCGCCGCAGGCCGATGTCGCCGGACGGCGCCCCGAGCTCGA
>JAHEXO010000163.1 GCA_023252065.1 Nocardioides sp.
CGCCCTCGTGCGCGAGGAGGGCGGAGAGGCAGTCGGGGTAGGGCAGCCCGTCGTCGTCCATCAGCCAGACCAGGTCGGCCCCGCGCTCGACCGCCCAGCGCAGTCCTTCGTGGAAGCCGCCCGCTCCCCCGGCGTTGGTGTCCAGCGTGCGGCTCAGTACCGGCACGCGGCTCGTGGCCGCCTGCTCGCGCAACCAGCCCGCCGTACCGTCGGAGGAGTGGTTGTCGACGACCAGGATCTCGTCGAGCCCCTCCACCTCGCCCAGGGCGGGGATCAGCCGCTGCAGCAGCGCGAGCCGGTTGAAGGTGACCACGACGGCAGCGGTGCGGCGAGCCTGGGTCACGCCCGAAACCCTAGTCGGCGCCCGTCCCACTCCGCGCCGAGGCAGCCCTCCGCTGGTCGAGGAGGACCGCGGCGACGGGCCCCGGGGGCGTCCGCTGGTCGAGGAGGTCGCCCTGGCGACCGTCTCGAAACCACGTGGACCACTCAGACCGGCGCGGGCTCGGCGGGGTCAGACGCCGATGGTGAGGTGGACGTCGACGACGTCGCCGAGGGAGAGCCGCTCGGGGCGGCGCACGGCGTCCTTGACCGGTACGACGTACCCGCCGTCCTTGGGCCACAACGAGGTCGTGAACTCGGTCGAGCCGATCCGACCGCGGACCGGGATCATCCCCCAGCCGTAGGTCACCGCGGCCGCGGTCTCCCGGAGCTGCTCGGCCTCGTCCTCGGGCACGGCGACGAAGTGGTACGGCGCGGGGCCGCGCCACTCGAAGAGCGGGCCGGCGAACTCGAGCTCCATGGGAGCTATGTCAGCACACGGCGCCGAGGTCGCTGGTGTGGTTGGCGGCGTACCCGCTGTTCATCGAGCCGATCGAGCCGCCGGTGACCGTCGCCGGCACGCGGTGGTGACGGTGGTGGGCGCCCTTGACCGGCGGCTTCTCGCTGGCAGCGATGGCCGCGGCGACCGCGCGCTTGATCTTCGGGATGTCGGGGTCGGCAGTGTTCACCAGCGGCGGCGCCATCGACAGGGTCGCGATCGGCTGGCTCTTCGCCTTGAGCGCCAGCGCCACGAAGCGGTCGACCTCGCTGGCCGGGATGTCGGTGGAGACCATCGCCGACGACGCCTTGGCGATCTTCTCGAAGTTCCTCAGCACGGTGGTGGGGCTGATCTGGTGCAGCATCGCGTTCATCACGCACTTCTGCCGGGCCATCCGCGAGTAGTCGTCGGAGCTGTCCCGTGACCGCGCGAACCACAGCGTGTCGAAGCCGTTGAGCTTGCGGACGCCGGGCTGGATGTAGCCGGTGACGTCGGTGCCGAGGCCGCCCACCGGGATCGGCTGGCGCACGTTGAGGGTGACGCCACCGACCGCGTCGACGAGCCCGCGGAAACCGGCCAGGTTGACGAAGGCCCAGTAGTTGATGTTCAGCCCGCTGATGCCCTCGATCGCCGAGATCGTGGCGGCCATCCCCGGGTTCTTCTCGTGCTTGAACAACGCCTGGTGGTCGCCCACCCAGGTGTTGATGCCGTTGAGCTCGCAGTTGGGGTAGCCGCAGTCGAAGCCGTGCGGCCACGCCTTGTGCATGACCGAGCCCTTCGCGAACGGGAAGTTGGTCATGTTCCGCGGCAGACCGATCAGCACCGTCTTGCCGGTGACGGCGTCGATGCTGGCCACGGTCATGGAGTCCGTCCGCAGCCCCCACCGCCCGGCGCCCGAGTCTCCGCCGACCAGCAGCACGTTGAAGCGGCCGTCGTGCGTTCCGGTGACGTGGTCACCGGCGAACATGGTGAGGATGAAGCTGCGCTGCACCTCGACCAGGTGCGCGCCGAACAGCAGCGCACCCGCGACGGAGAAGCAGAGGACGCCGTTGAGACCCACCACCGCGCGACGGTGTGGGACGGTCAACGACAGCGGCTGACCGATCCGCCAGGCGTCGAGGAACAACGCAGCCCAACCCACGGCCAGCCCCATCATCACCAGCCGTACGACGCCCAGCACCGTGGGGTTGAACACGACCGAGATCGCGTACTGGTGGTGCAGGGTGGCCGCCCCCATTGCGGCCACCGACACCAACACCAGCCCCGCCCAGATCCGGGTGGCGATCCGCCCGACCCGCCGGTCACCGGCGACGAGCTGAGCCGAACCGGGCACGACCAGCGTCATCACCATGAGCATCAGCGCTCGGCGGTAACGCACGCGGGCGGCCCGGTCGCCCGCGCTGGCGCGGCCGGTCGGGTGACCAGGGTCGAGCAACCCGGGGGAAGAAGCGGGCAGCCCCATAGGACATGTCCTTCTGTGCTGGGGAAGTAGCCCCGTCAGTATCACCAGTCACACCGGTCACAGGCGGGACCGACGCGCCGAATCGATCCGTTCACCAGCCGGCCGGTAATCTGCCGGACATGTCCGACGACTGGCTGTACAGCCGCTCGTCGGGCGGCCGGCACGCCGACAATCCGTCAGACTCGGGCTCGGAGGCCATCCCGCCCGACGCCACTCGGCCCGTGCCGCGCCAGCCGGGTCCCGACGAGACGCGCGTCATGCCGACCCTCCCCCGGACCTCGAGCCCGCAGGCCGCGGCTCCACAGACCCCCGTCCCACCGCCGGCGGCCGCCAGGCCCCTGCCGCCGAGCACCCCGACCGGTCCGGCGAAGACCTCCACCGGTGGCGGCAGCGGTCTCGACGGCGTACGACGTCGCCTGAGCGGGATGCGCGTCCCCCGGTTCCGCTGGCGCTGGCTCCTGGTGCTGCTGCTGGCCTGGGTCGTCTACCTCGTCGCGGTGCCGTTCTTCGCCTGGTCGAAGGCCGACAAGGTCGACGCGTTCCCGGCCGGCCGGCGCCCCGCCGACCAGCCCGGGACGACGTACCTCGTCGTCGGCAGCGACTCCCGCAAGGGCCTGACGCCCCAGCAGCGCAAACAGCTCCACACCGGCAACGCGGCGGGCCAGCGCACCGACACCATCATGCTGATCCACGCCGGGAGCGGCCCGACGCTGACCATGTCGATCCCCCGCGACTCCTCGGTCCCGATCCCGGGCCACGGCACCACGAAGATCAACGCCGCCTTCGCCTACGGGGGGCCGAAGCTCCTGGTCAAGACCATCGAGCAGAACACCGGCATCCACATCGACCACTACGTCGAGATCGGGCTCGGAGGCGTGGTCAACGTCGTGGACTCCGTCGGCGGCATCACCATCTGCCCGACCCACACCATGAACGACAAGCTGGCCAACCTCCACGTGAAGCGCGGCTGCCAGCACGTCGACGGCCGCGTCGCGCTCGCCTACGCCCGCTCGCGCCATGCCGACCCCAAGCTCGGCGACATCGCCCGCGGTGGCCAGCAGCGCGAGGTGATGGCCGCAGTCGGCCACAAGGCGCTCTCGCCGTGGACCTTCATCAACCCGTTCCGCTACTGGAACCTCTGGATGTCGGCCACCGACTCCCTGCGGGTCGACCAGGACATGAGCGTGTTCGGGATGGGCCGGTTCGGGTGGGCGATGACCCACTCCACGCTCAACTGCGTCGTCCCGATCAGCGACCTCTACGTCCACTGGGACCCGACCCGCTCCCAGCAGATGTTCAAGCTGATCCGCGAGGACAAGACGTCGGAGATCACCAAGGGGCTGTGCACGAAGTCCGGCCTTCCTCACTGACCACTGACGGCCGGCTGGTGGCCTGATCCTCAGTGCGGCCGCTCGTCGCGGATCCGCCGCGCCTTGCCCTGCGACCGCTCGATGCTCCACGGTGCGACGACCTCGATCCGCGCCGTCACCCCGATCCGGTTCTTGACCCGCTCGGCGAGGGTCGCGGCCAGCGCGGCCGCCGTGCCGGCGTCCACCTCGCCCACGGACTCGACGTTCACGGTCAGCTCGTCGAGGTTGCCCGGCCGGGTGAGGACGCACTGGTAGTGCGGCGCCAGCCCCTCGATGCCGAGGATCTGCTCCTCCACCTGGGTCGGGAACACGTTCACCCCCCGCACGATCATCATGTCGTCGGTGCGGCCGGTGACCTTCTGCATCCGCCGGAAGGCGGGGTACGCCGTCCCCGGCAGCAGGCGGGTCAGGTCACGCGTGCGGTAGCGGACCACCGGCATCGCCTGCTTGGTCAGGCTGGTGAAGACCAGCTCGCCCTCATCCCCGTCGGGGACCGGCTCGAGGCTGAGCGGGTCGACGATCTCGGGCAGGAAGTGGTCCTCCCACACGTGCAGGCCGTCCTGGGTCTCTCCCGACTCCTGGCTGACGCCCGGCCCCATCACCTCCGAGAGCCCGTAGATGTCGACCGCGGTCAAGTGGGTGCGGGCCTCGACCGCGTGCCGCATCTCGTCGGTCCAGGGCTCGGCGCCGAAGATCCCGACCTCGAGGCTGGTGTCCTTCGGGTCCACGCCCTGTGCCTCGAGCTCGTCGAGGATCGACAGGAAGTACGACGGGGTCACCATGATCACCCGCGGCTCGAAGTCGAGGATCAGCTGGGCCTGGCGCTCGGTCATCCCGCCGCTGACCGGGACGACCGTGCAGCCGAGCCGCTCCGCGCCGTAGTGCGCGCCGAGGCCGCCGGTGAACAGCCCGTAGCCGTAGGCGATGTGGACGACGTCGCCGGGGCGTCCGCCGGCCGCGCGGATCGACCGCGCCATCAGCTCCGACCAGGTGTCGAGGTCGTCGGCGGTGTAGCCGACCACGGTCGGCTTGCCCGTCGTACCGCTGCTGGCATGGACACGGTTGACCTGGTCGCGCGGCACGGCGAACATCCCGAACGGGTAGTTGGCCCGCAGGTCGGACTTGGTCGTGAACGGGAAGCGCGCCAGGTCCGCGAGCGACGCCACGTCGTCGGGTCGCACCCCCGCCTCGTCGAAGGCCCGCGCGTAGTGCGGCACGTGCGCGTAGGCACGAGCCAGTGAGTCGCGCAGCCGCTCGAGCTGGAGCGCCTCGAGCTCGGCGCGGTCGAAGCCCGGGATCAGACCGGTGTCGGCAGGGTCCATGCACCGAAGGCTAGAGCGCCCGCATCCGGTTGTTGCGCGCGTGGTGCTCGACCTCGGCCAGCCCGAGCGCCTCGAGCACCGGCGGCACGGAGCTGCCGAACCTGCCGCGCAGCCCTTCTTCAGGCCGTACCTGGTCGCCGAGCGGGTACGCCGAGCGGCGCGGCTCTACGACTGAGGCTCGCCGTCCGCGGGGAAGAGCGTGCCCCCGATCTCCTTGCTACGGCCGACGAAGACGGCGACGACCACGTCGCCCACGGTGACCAGCACGTCGTACACCCCGTCGGGGCCCTCGCGGGTCAGCTCGGTGGCCGTGGCGACCAGCAGGTCGCCGAGCTGGGTGGGCCGCCGGAACCGGATCTCGGCCGAGGCCGCGACCGTCGCGCGGTTGTAGGAGTTGCACGCCACCGCGAAGGCGCTGTCGGCGAGGGTGAAGGTGATGCCACCGTGCCCGATCCCGTGCCCGTTGACCATGTCCTCCCCGAGGGTGAGCGACAGTGTGGCCGTGCCCGGTCCCACAGCGTCCACGGACATCCCGAGGGCGCGGCTGGCCCGGTCGTCGGCCCACATTGCTTCCGCGCTGCGGCGGGCGATCTCCTCGGGCGTCACCCGTCCACGCTAGCGAGCAGGCTCCTCGGCCGTATCGGGCGTCGGGTCGAGGAACAGGTGTCGCACCTCGGGGAACTCGTGGCGCACCCGGCGCTCGATCTCGTCGGCGGCCAGCTCGATCTCCTCCGCGGACAGGTGGTCGGCGAGGTCGACCCGCGCAGCCACCAGCACCTCGTCGGGTGAGAACCGCATGGTCATCAGCTCGAGCACGGAGTCGACGCCCTCGGCGTCGCGGATGGCGTCGGCCACCGCCTCGCGGAGCTCGCGCGGGGCCGACTGA
>JAHEXO010000164.1 GCA_023252065.1 Nocardioides sp.
CACCCCCAGCGGTGTCGACGTCGACACCGGCCGGCTCGAGGGCGACCACGCGACTGCTGACGTCACCGTCACCTTCGGCACCCACAAGATCTGCCACCTCGTCGAGCCGGCGGCCTCGGCGTGCGGAGTCGTCCAGCTGGTCGGCATCGGCCTCGACCTGCCCGACGCTCCGGTCACCGCGCTGCAGGCCGACGACGTCGCCGCCCTCCTCCCGACGCCGCCGGTCGACGCCCAGAAGTACACCCGCGGCGTCGTCGGCGTCCGCGCCGGCTCGGCCCGCTACCCCGGCGCGGGCGTGCTCTCGACCGCGGGTGCGTCGTGCGGGCTCGCCGGCATGGTCAGGTACGCCGGTGGGGCACCCGACGCCGTACGCGCGGCGCACCCCGAGGTCGTCGTCGGCGACGGACGCGTGCAGGCCTGGGTGGTCGGCTCCGGCGGCGACGCCGAGGCCGCCGAGGCGCTGGCCGAGGCGCTGAAGGACGACGTACCGCTCGTCGTCGACGCCGACGCGCTCGCCCACCTCCCGTCCCGGCTCGACCGGCCGGCGCTGCTGACCCCCCACGCGGGCGAGCTCGCGGCGATGCTCGGGGTCGACCGCGCCGAGGTGGAGGCCGACCAGCTCGCGTTCGCCCGCCGCGCCGCGCGCCAGTGGGAGGCGACGGTCCTGCTCAAGGGCCACCACACCCTCGTCGCCGAGCCCGACGGGCGGGTCCGGGTCACCACCGTCGGCACCTCCTGGCTGGCCGTCGCCGGCGCCGGCGACGTGCTCGGCGGGCTCTGCGGGGCCCTGCTGGCCGCCGGCCTCTCGCCCTACGACGCGGGCTCGGTCGGGTCGTGGCTGCACGGCGCCGCAGCCACCTGGGCCTCGCGTGGCGGCCCCGTCTCCGCCCCGGCCGTGGCGGCTGCGATCGCCCCCGTGGTGGCCGACCTCCTCGCCTGACCGACCGGGCCGTCCCCGATCCGGACAGGCCGGGATGGGACAATGAGCACCATGAGCCGCCGTCCCGAGATCGTGGTGGACCTCGCCGCGATCCGGGCCAACGTCGGCGCCCTGCGCGACCTGGTCGCCCCCGACGGGGCCGACGTGATGGTCGTGGTGAAGGCCGACGGCTACGGCCACGGCATGCTCGAGGCCGCCACCGCGGGCCGTGCCGCGGACGCCCCCTGGCTCGGCGTCGCCACCATCGACGAGGCGCTCCGGCTGCGCGCGGCGGGCGACACGGGCCGCATCCTGTGCTGGCTCACGGTGCCCGGAGACGACTGGGCAGCGGCGATCGAGGCCGACGTCGATGTCACCGCCTACACCACCGCCGAGCTCGCCGAGATCCGCTCCGCGGTGGGTGACCGCCTGGCCCGGGTCCAGCTCAAGGTCGACACCGGCCTGTCCCGCGGTGGAGCGACCGCCGACCACTGGCCCGACCTCGTGCAGGCTGCGCGCACCGGCGAGGCCGAGGGCCGGTGGCGCGTGACCGGCATCTGGTCCCACTTCGCGTGCAGCGACGAGCCCGAGCACCCGGCCAACGACGCCCAGGAGCAGGCCTTCCGCCAGGCGCTCGCCGGGGCCGAGCAGGCCGGCCTGCGCCCCGAGGTCCGCCACCTCGCCAACTCCGGCGGTGCGTTGCTCCGTCCCTCGTCCCGCTTCGACCTCGTGCGCTGCGGCATCGCCGCCTACGGCCTCGACCCGGCCCCGGGTCTCTCGCCCGACATCGGCCTGCGGCCGGCGATGACGGTGACCGCACCGCTGGCGCTCACCAAGTCGGTCCCGGCCGGCTCCGGGGTCTCCTACGGCCACACGTGGACGGCACCCGGGGAGACCCGGCTGGGCCTGGTGCCGATCGGCTACGGCGACGGCGTACCGCGCCATGCCGGCAACACCGCCGAGGTCTGGGTCGACGGCAAGCGACACCGGATCCGCGGCCGCATCTGCATGGACCAGTTCGTGGTCGACCTCGACCACGACGACGCCGTGGCTGCCGGTGAGGAGGTCGTGCTGTTCGGGCCGGGCGCCTCGGGCGAGCCGACGGCCGACGACTGGGCGCGCGTCTGCGGCACGATCCACTACGAGATCGTCACCCGGATGGGCGGGCGCCTCAGGCGCCGCTACACCGAAGGCGCCCGATGAAGACCACCGGCAAGGTGCTCGGCGCAGCAGCCGGTGCCGTCGGCGTCGCCGCAGCCGGCGCCGCGCTCCGGGTCGCCCAGCGACGTGCGGTCATCAACCGCCGCGGGGCCGGTGACCACGCGCCGTGCGGCTCGCTGCGGTCCAAGCCGATCCACGTGGTCACCGACGACGGGGTCGACCTCCACGTCGAGGTCGACGAGTACGACGGCCCGAGCGGCCGCCGGCGGAGCAGGGCCAAGGCGCCGGAGCTGACCGTCGTCTTCGTGCACGGCTACTCGCTCAACCTCGACTCGTGGCACTTCCAGCGCGCCGGCTACCGCGACCAGGTCCGCACCGTCTACTACGACCAGCGCTCCCACGGCCGCTCCGGTCGCTCGCCGCGCGGTCACGCCACGATCGAGCAGCTCGGCCGCGACCTCCACCTGGTCCTGGAGACGGTCGTCCCGCAGGGCCCGATCGTCCTCGTCGGCCACTCGATGGGCGGGATGACGATCATGGCGCTCGCCGAGGAGCACCCGGAGCTCTTCGGCGACCGGATCGTGGGCGTCGGCCTGATCTCCACCACCGCCGGCGGCCTGGAGCCGCACCGGATCATCGCGCCCCGGGTGCCGTCGACGGTCGGCGGGGCGCTGGCCGAGCGGCTGGTCACCATGCTCGCGCGGGGGCACAAGGGGGTCGACGGCGTACGCCGCCTCGGCCACTCCGTCGCCATGGTCGCCACCGACGAGCTGGCGTTCGGCGACGACGTACCGGCCTCCTACGTCGAGTTCGTCGACGAGATGCTGTCCGCGACGCCGTTCGAGGTGGTCGCGGAGTTCTTCTCCAACTTCGCCCGGCTCGACAAGTTCGAGACCGTCAAGGCGCTCGGGGCCGTGCCGACCTCGATCATCGCCGGCACCGCCGACCGGATCACCGCGGTCGGGCACAGCCGCAAGCTGCACGCCTACATCCCGGGCTCGTCCCTGCTCGAGTGCCCGGGCGCCGGACACCTGGTGATGATGGAGCGGCACCACGACGTCAACGACGAGCTCGACCAGCTGCTGGCCCTGGCCGGCGACCTGGCCGACCGGCGATGACGGTGGTCACCGGGCTGCCGGGTCTCACCGTCGCCCGCGTCGGTCCCGAGTCCGCCTCGGCGGTGCTGGGGGTCGTCCGTGCGGCGTTCGCGACCCGGCCGCCGCTCGACCCGCCGGCCGACGCGCTCGGCGAGACCGAGGAGCACCTCGCGACCGCTCTCGCCCACGGCGGTCTCGTGGCGACCGTCGACGACGGGGTGGTCGGCGCGCTCGTGCTCGATCCCGACGGGTCGACCCTGTGGCTGCGCCGGGTCGGGGTGCTGCCCGAGGTGCGCGAGCACGGCGTCGCCACCGACCTGGTGGCCGCCGCCCTCGCCACCAGCACGCCGTACGACGAGGTGGCGGTGCTCGCCCGCGAGGAGCTGCCGGCCACGGTCGCCTTCTGGCGCGACCACGGCTTCGTCGAGACCGCTCACCGGTCGCCCTACGTCGAGCTACGGCGCCCCGCGGTGCGCGCCTACGACGCACCCGACGCCGAGACGATGCGCGGCCTCGGTGAGCGGCTCGCGCCGCAGCTCCGGCCCGGCGACGTCGTCGTCCTCACCGGTGAGCTCGGGGCGGGCAAGACGACCTTCACGCAGGGCCTGGGCTCAGGGCTGCAGGTGCGCGGTGGGGTGACGTCGCCGACGTTCGTGATCGCTCGCGTCCATCCGTCGCTGGTGGGCGGACCCGCGCTGGTGCACGTCGACGCCTACCGCCTCGGTGGCGTCGCCGAGCTCGACGACCTCGACCTCGACACCTCGCTCGACGAGGCCGTCACCGTTGTCGAGTGGGGCGAGGGGATCGCCGAGGGGCTCTCCGACGACCGGCTCGAGGTGCGCATCGAGCGGTCCCTCGCCGACGAGACCGCCGGTGGGCTCGACCCGCGGCGGGTCGTGGTCTGGCCGATCGGGCGGCGCTGGCTGGAGCAGCGGCTCAGCCTCTGAGCAGTCCCATCGCTTCGGCCAGCAGCACGACGTCGGCGTGCTCCTCGTCGTGCACGCGCAGCCAGTCTGCGGCCTGGGCGGGTGGCAGGGCCTTGACCTCCACCACGTCCTCCCCGTCGTCGGGGACCGTCGGCGGGCCGGCCAGCGCGACCCGGGCCACGGCGTAGGCCCACGCCGACACCGGGTGGGGGGAGTGGGCCTGGTGCGGCTCGCCGTTGCGCGAGGTGGCACGCATGTGGGCGAACACCGGGCCGGGTTCGCCGACGACCTCGCACCCGGCCTCCTCCAGCAGCTCGCGGCGTAGCAGCTCGGCGAGCGTCTCGCCCTCCTGCCTGCGGCCGCCGGGCAGGAACCGCCACTCCTCGACCGAGCGGCACGTCACCACCAGGCCGCCCGGGTCGAGCGCCACGACGTGGAGCCGGGTCACGTCCGCGTCAGGAGGGGCCCCGAGGCGGAACTCGAGGTCGGCGTTGGCGTAGCTCTCGAACCTCGGCGCGAACAGGGCCGGGAACCTGGCCGCCCAGTCTGTCATGCCACGACCCTAGGTGGCGTGACAGGCTGAGGCATGGTTGTCATCGCCCACGTGAGCGACACCCACTTCGGCAACGCCGTCCAGGACCCGGCCTCCCGTGCCGCCGCGGTCATGGACCACCTGCTGGCCCTGGACCCACGCCCCGACCTGCTGCTGGTCAGCGGCGACGTGGCAGACCACGGACTGCCTGACGAGTACGCCGAGGCCCGCGCCTGGCTCGACCGCTGGCCCGGGCCGTCGCTGGTGTGCCCGGGCAACCACGACATCCGCTCGGCCTACGTCGTCGGGCTGGGCCGGGAGGCCCGCACGGTGGGCGAGGTGGCCGGCCTGCGCTTCGTGGTGCTCGACTCGCTGATCGACCAGGTCGGCGGGGAACGCGTCGACGAGGGGCTGCTCGGCGACGACCAGCTCGACTGGCTCGACCACCAGCTGCGCGCCGCCTCTGCGCCGACGTTCGTGGTGCTCCACCATCCGCCGACCACGATCGGGATCAGCCTGATGGACCCGATCCGACTCCTCGACGGCGACGCCCTCGCCGCGGTGCTCGACCGCCACCCCCACGTCGTCGCCACGCTGGTCGGGCACGCCCACACGATGGGGGCCACCACCTTCGCCGGCCGCCCGCTCCTGATCGGGGGCGGCGTCGTCTCGACGGTCTCCCTTGACGCCGAGGACCTGCCCCTGGTCTGGTACGACGCTCCGCCCTCCCTCGCCCTCCACCTGGTGGCCGACGGCCGGGTGACCACCCACTGGCGCGCGCTGCCCACTGCGTAACCTCGGACCCGTGCTCCTCGCCTTCGACACGGCCACGCCCTTCGTGACCGTCGCCCTCCACGACGGCGAGGACGTCGTCGCCGAGCGCCGCTCGGAGCAGCGGATGAAGCACGGCGAGCAGCTCGCGCCCCTGATCCAGGTGGTGCTGGCCGACGCCGGCATCGTCCGCCAGGACCTCACCGCGATCGCGGTCGGCACCGGCCCCGGTCCGTTCACCGGCCTCCGGGTCGGTCTGGTCACCGCGCGCACGCTCGCGTTCGTCCTCGAGATCCCGGTGTACGGCATGTGCTCCCTCGACGTGCTCGCCGTCGAGGCCGCGCACGGCGACGACCCGGTGGCCCGCGACTTCGTGGTCGCCACCGATGCGCGACGCAAGGAGGTCTACCTCGCCTCCTACGACGACC
>JAHEXO010000165.1 GCA_023252065.1 Nocardioides sp.
TCGCTCGCCGACCAGCATCAGCCCCGAGATGCAGAGCGCGAGGCACATGGGCAGCACCGGCACCAGCGACGGCGCCACGATCCCGACCACCGGCGCCGCGACCAGGCCCATGCCGAGGCCCACGACCGCTTGGACGAACGCGCCGAAGACGGCGGCCAGTCCCAGGACCAGCAGGACCTGCCAGGAGAGGTCGGCCAAGGTCAGCCGCGCATCGGCCCACCGGGCCGCCCGTAGGACTCGGCCACGATCTCGGCCACCACCGACAGCGCGATCTCACCCGGCCCCTTGCCACCGAGGTTGAGACCCGCCGGCACGTGCAGCTTCTCGAGGCCGGGCACGCCCTCGGCCGCCAGCTCGGTCTGCATCCGCCCGGCGCGGCTCCGGCTCGCCATCATCGCGACGTACGACGCGGGCGAGGCGAGGGCGTCGCGGAGGAAGGCGGGTGCGTCCGGTGCGTCGTGGTCGCACAGCACCACGGCGTCGCCCTCGACCGGCGCGAGCGAGACCAGCCCGGGGCCGCCGTCGTCCTCGGCGAGGACGACGACCTCGCGGCCGGCTGTCGTCGCGATGGTGTCGATCGCGGCCGAGATGGGGTTGGCGGTGAGGACCAGGATCCGGCCATGCTCGGGCCGGTCGTCGGACCAGGGCTGCTCGCGGGGCGTCGACGTCATGCGCTCAGCCTGCCAGGAACGACAGCCTGACCTCGCGGTCGGGGTTGTCGACGTTGAGGTCGACCAGGCAGATGCTCTGCCAGGTTCCGAGCTGGAGGTGCCCGTCGACGACCGGCACGGTGGCGTAGGGCGGGACGAGCGCCGGCATCACGTGCGACCGGCCGTGCCCCCGGCTGCCGTGCCGGTGGCGCCAGCGGTCGTCGGCGGGCAGCAGGTCGGCGAGCGTCGCCAGCAGGTCGTCGTCGGAGCCGGCCCCGGTCTCGAGGATCGCGACCCCGGCGGTGGCGTGCAGCACGAAGACGTGCAGCAACCCCGATGCGCCGTCGCCGTACGACGTGACGAACGCGCGGCACTCCCCCGTCAGGTCGTGCACCACCTCGCGGGAGCCCGTGTGGACTCGGACCACCTCAGACCTCATCGGTGGCCGCCAACCGCTCCTCGAGCCGCTCCACCTTGGCGGTCAGCTGCCCGGTGTCGTGGCCGGCCCGCAGGTCGGCCTTGAGCACGAGCCCGACCCGGGGCGAGGTCTCGGCGACCGCGAACACGGCCCGCTTCACGACGTCCATGACCTGGTCCCACTCCCCCTCGATCGTGGTGAACATCGAGTCGGTGTGGTTCGGCAGCCCGGACTCCCGGATCACGCGGACGGCCTCGGCGACGGACGCGCTCACGCCACCCGTCTCGTCGCCGACGGAAGGACTGATGCTGATCGCCACGAGCATGCGACCACGCTAGCCCGACCCCGAGAGCCGACCCCGGGGCCCCTAGGGGTTTCCAGGGGCGCGCCAGTGGCGGGATCAGCACCGTCCCCGATGTGGCAGACCCCCGGCCGGCGGGAGAGTCCTCGGCATGATCCACATCGACCACCTCACGAAGAGCTACGGCAGGTTCACCGCCGTCGACCAGGTCACGTTCCGGGCGGAGCCCGGCCGTGTCACCGGCTTCCTCGGCCCGAACGGCGCCGGGAAGACCACCACCCTGCGCATCCTCGTCGGGCTCACGCCGGCGTCGTCCGGGAACGCCACCGTTCTCGGACGTCGCTACGCCGACCTGCCCAACCCGGGCCGCGAGATCGGGGTCCTCCTCGACGCCTCCGCCCAGCACGCCGGCCGGACCGGCCGCGAGATCCTGACCCTCGCCCAGCGCACCATGCGCGTCGACAAGGGGCGGGTCGAGCAGATGCTCGACCTGGTCAGCCTCACCGACGACGAGGCCGGCCGACGGGTGCGCGACTACTCGCTGGGCATGCGGCAGCGTCTCGGCATCGCCACCGCACTGATCGGCGACCCCGAGGTCCTCGTGCTCGACGAGCCGGCCAACGGCCTCGACCCGGCCGGCATCCGGTGGATGCGCGACCTGCTGCGCGGCTTCGCCGACGAGGGCGGCACCGTCCTGCTGTCGTCGCACCTCCTTCACGAGATCGAGGTCGTCGCCGACGACCTGGTCGTGATCGGCACCGGGCGGATCGTCGCCTCGGGCACCAAGGGCGAGCTGCTCGCCTCGGCCGGCACCTACGCCGGCGCCCACGACGTCACGGCCCTGGCCGCGGCCCTCACCACCGCCGGGCACACCGCCTCACCGTCGCAGGACGGCGTCCGCACCGATGCCGACGCAGCGCAGGTCGGACGCCTCGCGCTCGCCGCCGGCGTACCCCTCACCGAGCTTCGGCCTGCCGACGGCGCCGGCCTGGAGGAGATGTTCCTCGAGCTCACCAAGAACGACGCACGAGAAGGAGCAGCGGCATGAGCACCACCACGATCGAGACCCACGAGGCCGTCCGCGAGAGGCCGGCCACCCGCGAGGCGCAGGCGCCGATCCCGTTCCGCACGGTGATGGGCGTGGAGCTGCGCAAGATGTTCGACACCCGGTCCGGCTTCTGGCTGATGGTCGGCATCGCCGTCACAGCGCTGGTCGCGACCGGCTCGGTGATCGCGTTCGGCTCGGACGCCAGCCTGACCTACAACAACTTCGCCGCCGCCATCGGAGTACCGATGACCATCCTGCTCCCGATCGTCGCGATCCTGTCGGTCACCGGCGAGTGGAGCCAGCGGGCCGGCCTGACCACCTTCACGCTGGTGCCGCACCGCGGCCGGGTGATCCGGGCCAAGCTGGCCAACACGCTGCTGGTCGGGGTCGCGTCGATGGTCGTCGCACTCGTGATCGGGGCCGTCGGCAACCTGCTGGCCAGCACCCTGGTCGGCGTCCCGACGGTCTGGGACCTCTCCCCCACCGAGATCCTCTACATCGTCGGCGCGGACCTGATCGGGATGACGGTCGGCTTCATGCTCGGCGTGGTCACCCGCAGCTCCGCGGCCGCCATCGTGGCCTACTTCGTCTACTGGTTCGTGATCCCGACCCTGACCTCGGTGCTGGCTGCGAGCCAGCACTGGTTCGAGAAGGCGCAGGGCTGGGTGGACTTCTCCTTCAACCAGAACCGCATGTACGACGGGGGCTTCTCGGCGCACGACTGGACCCAGCTGGCGGTCACGGGGGCCGTCTGGCTGGTCCTGCCCCTGGCCTTCGGCCTCTGGCGGGTCCTGCGGGCCGAGGTGAAGTAGCCCGCCACCACGACGTCAGACGAACCGTGCGCCCTTGGCCACGGTTCGTCTGACGTTGCCGGGCGCTGGTCACGGGGTCATCATCGGAGCGTGCCCACGACCGACGCGGTCGGCAGCGACCTCAGCGGCAGGATCCCGCTCCTCGCGTTGGCGCTCGGGGCGGCCGTCGCGGTCCTGCTCGGGGTCGACGACCGCCGCCACCCGGGCTTCGCCAAGCCGGTGCAGCTCGGATTCGACTCGGTGATCCAGATGAAGACCTGCTGGCGCTGGCCGTCGGCCTGCTCCTGATGTTCCAGCTCCTGGGCGCGCTCTGGATGTACGGACGCCTCGGCTCCACTGCCCCTTCCTGGGTCGGTCCCGCGCACCGAGCCCTCGGCTTCGTCGCCGTTCTGGTCAGCCTGCCGGTTGCCTACGACTGCCTTCTCGCCTTCGGCATCCAGACCTACCAGCCCCGCGTCCTGGTCGACGCCGTCCTGGGCTGCGCGGCGTACGGCGCGCTCGTGGTCAAGGTCTTCGCCGTCAACAGCCGCACGTCGCCGCCGTGGTTCCTCCCGGTCGCCGGGGGCCTGCTGTTCACGCTGTTCCTCCTGGTAGTTCTGACCTCGGCGGTCTGGTACTTAGTCCAGTACGGCTTCCCGACCGGCAACCAGTACTAGTCGGGCCGCGGCGCGACGGCGGCCGGCTCGTCTTCGTCCATCAAGTGCGGGACCGACGCCCGCAGCCGGGCCAGACCTTCGCGGGCGTGGGACTTGACCGTCCCGACCGAGATCCCGAGCACCTCGGCGGTCGCGGCCTCGGTCAGGTCCTCGTAGTAACGCAGCACCAGGACCGCGCGCTGCCGGGGCGACAGCTGGGCCAGAGCGTCGCGCAGCGCCGTCCGGTCACTGGGACTCTCCCTGGCCGGCAGCTCGGGCACCTCGCCGACCGACCGCTCCCGCCAGCGCCGGCGCCGCCAGCGGGTCACGCTCTCGCGGGCCAGGACCGTGCGCACGTAGGGATCGGGGTCGGCGGCGATCCGCGCCCACCGTGGTACGACGCGCTGCAGCGTGGTCTGGACCAGGTCCTCCGCGTCGTGGTGACTGCCGGTCAGCAGGTACGCCGTCCGCAGCAGCGCCGGGCGTCGCGCGGCGACGTACTCCTCGAAGTCGCTGGCGCCGCGGTCAGGCCCGGACACGGCGCCTCCACAGCACGACGCCGACCGCCCCCGCCAGGACCAGGCCGACGACCAGACCGACCACCACCCGGGGGTCCATCGGCGTCGGCGGTGCCGGCAGGTCCCGGGCCGGCGCGCCCAGGGTCGAGGAGGCGAAGCTGATCCAGAAGAGGCCGAGCCCGGGGGCGAGGTGACTGACCTGCTCGACCCTCCCGGTCTGCACGTCGATCCGCTCGAGCACGGCGGGCGGTCCCACGCCGTCGGCAGAGGCCGGCCCGCCCGGTTGGTCGGTCACCACCACATGCCGCTCATCGGACCAGCCCACCAACGCCGAGACGTGGAGACGCACCGGCACGGTCCCCAGACGCACCGGGTCCCGCGACCGGCCGACCGTCCCGACCTCGAGCCGTCCCCTTCCGTTCGCCATGATCACCTTCGCCAAGCGTTGCCCGGAGGGGGACAGTGCGGCCAGGAACGCGTTGTGTGAGTCCCGGCCGGGCTCCACACGGATCCTGACCACCTGCCCCGACCGCGCCGGATCGAGGTAGAAGTAGCCTGCGCGCGCCCGGTAGAGCGCCGTCGTGTCGGCGGTGCCCGCCGTCTGCGTCAGCCGGGTCGTGATCGGCCGCGGTGCGCCGTACCCGAAGCGCCACTCGTACGACGTCGCGCCCAGGCGGAGCGTGAGCACGTCGTTGCCGTTCCACCCGATCGAGTTGAGCCTCAGCGGACCGGGGCCACCCGTCCACCGGTCGAGGTGCCCGGTGGCGGTGTCGTAGACCATCAGGCCGTCGACCACCGCATGATGGAGTGGCCCGACGCCGGTGAAGCACGCGACGTGCTCGCAGTCCGCAGAGAGGCTGATGAAGCTCACGCAGTCCGGCACGTCCAGGAAGTGGTAGGCGCCGGTGGTCGCCGACACGCCGACCACGCCCCAGCGGTAGTCATTCCACAGGCCCGACCGCACCGCCTGCTCGGCCGGGATCGCCATCGACAGCCGGCCCGGTGGGGTGGTCGCGGTCCCGAGCCAGCGGCTGGGCTGGTGGACCTGCGTCGGAAGCACCGGGGCGCCGTCCGTCGGGCCGGCGTACTGCGGCTCCGCACTGCGGCGGACGGCTGTCCCGGCGACGAAGACACCCAGCACCAGGGTGGCGACGACCACGATCGCCGTCCCGACCCGCGCGGCCCGAGCGCGGCGGCGCCCCTCGTCCCAGATCCTCGGCGGCGTCGGGCTCTCGGGTGCCTCCTCGGCGAGGTCGGCGAACCGGTCGTGCAGCGTGGGCATGGCCCCTCCTTGCGTGCTCACCCACTGTTACGCCATGAGCCGCCCGCAGGGAGGGGGTCGGCGGAGAAAATCCCGCCGTCAGCCCTTCAGCAGGCTCCGGAGCACGTAGGGCATGATCCCGCCGTTGCGGTAGTAGTGCGCCTCGCCCGGGGTGT
>JAHEXO010000166.1 GCA_023252065.1 Nocardioides sp.
TGACCGGGAAGTCACGCAGGAACGACGCACTGGCCCCCGCGAAGGAGTAGATCGTCTGGGCCGGGTCACCCACGACACAGATCTCGTCGCGTCCGCCGAGCCAGAGGTCGAGCAGCGCGGACTGGATCGGCGAGACGTCCTGGTACTCGTTGACGACGAACCACTTGTACTGCGCGCGCACCCGGGCCGCGACGCGCTCCTCGTCGGCCAGCATCCCGGCGGTCAGCAGCAGGACGTCCTCCATGTCCATGCGGGCCTGGGAGCGCTTGACCTCCTCGTAGGAGGTGAACACGCGCGAGACCGTCTCGGCGTCGAGCGAGGCGACCTCGCGGCCCCGGGCCGGGGCCACGCGGGCGTATTCGTCGGGGCCGACGTTGCTGACCTTGGCCCACTCGATCTCGGAGGCGAGGTCACGCAGCAGCGCCTGGTCGGCTGCTACCCGCAGCCGGCGGGTGGCCGCGGCGACCATCGGCAGCTTGGACTCGGTGAGCGTGGGCAGCTCGCCGCCGTAGGTGGTCGGCCAGAACCACCGGAGCTGGCGCAGGGCGGCGCTGTGGAAGGTGCGCGCCTGCACCCCCGAGGCGCCTAGCCGGTGGAGCCGACCACGCATCTCGCCGGCGGCACGGGTCGTGAAGGTGACCGCGAGCACCTCCGTCGGGGCGTAGAGGCCCTCGGCCACGCCGTGGGCGATGCGGTAGGTGATGGCCCGGGTCTTGCCGCTGCCCGCGCCCGCGAGCACCCGCACCGGGCCGCGCAGCGCCTCGGCCACCTCGCGCTGCTCGGGGTCGAGCGCGTCGAGCAGGTGTGGGGTCTGCGACACGGGGGAACAACTCCTGCGAGAGAATGGTTGAAGATGGCATCACCGTCGAGGCCCGCCGATCCGTGGGATCGGGCCCGGGAGTCGACGCAGGAACGAGACTAGACGTGAGAAGGGACAACGCCCGGATGAGTGGCTCGGTCACCATGTACACGACGCCGTGGTGCGGATACTGCCATCGCCTGCAGGGGCAGATGGACCGCGAAGGCATCAACTACGACGTCGTCGACATCGAGCAGCACCCCGAGGCGGCCGACCTGGTCGAGCAGCTCAACCACGGCAACCAGACCGTTCCGACGCTGGTCTACCCCGACGGCAGCGCGATGACGAACCCGTCGGTGATCCAGGTCAAGGACAAGCTCGCCGCGCTCGCGTCGTAAAGAACTGAGGGCTGGCGCGCGAGCGCGCTGCGCCGATCCGCTGCGGTCGACCGCCCCGGTTGCGCCGGATCGGTCGGTCCTGAGGCTTGCGCGCGAGCGCGCTGAGCCGATCCGCTACGGTCGACCGCCCCGGCTCCGCCGCATCCATCGGTCCTGAGGCTTGCGCGCGAGCGCGCTGCGCCGATCCGCTGCGGTCGACCGGCCCGGCTCCGCCGCGTCGGTCCGTCCTCGCTCTCTACCAGGAACCTGGCAGCGGCCCGCCGTACCAGTCCTCGACGAGCGAGCGTGAGATCGAGACGCCGCCGGGGAGCACGAGCGAGCCGGCCTCGGCCTCGGCCCTCATCTCGGCCCGCGTGAACCACCGCGCGTCCTGGATCTCGATGCCGTCGACCTCGATGTCGGTGACCGTGGCGCGGCCGCGGAAGCCGAGCATGAGGCTGGCCGGCAGCGGCCAGGGCTGGTTTCCGAAGTAGGTGACGTCGCCGACGACGACCCCGGTCTCCTCGGCGACCTCGCGTCGTACGGCGTCCTCGAGCGTCTCGCCCGGCTCGAGGAAGCCGGCCAGCGTCGAGTAGCGCCCGGCCGGCCAGGAGTCCTGCCGGCCCAGCAGGATTCGCTCGTCCTCCGCACCCGCCTCGCCCGCGGTGATCGCCATGATCACCGCCGGGTCGGTGCGCGGGAACTGGCGGCGGTGGCACTCGCGACACTCCAGCTCGTGCCCGGCGAGCCGCGGCTCGAGCCGTCCACCGCAGCGCGGGCAGTGCCGGGTGGCGAACAGCCACTCCGCGAGGCCCAGCGCGTGCAAGACCAACGGCGCGCGGTCGATGCCGTCGGCGGCGAGGTGAGGCAGCAGAGAGCGCAGCCCCACCCACTCCTCCCCGGCGTACGACGGGTCTGCGACGAGCGCGAACCACACGACGCCGTCGTGCTCCCCGAGCAGGACCCGGGTGCCGTCGGCCGGCGCCTCGTCGGGAGCGACCCAGGCCACGGCTCCGTCGACCGGGCGTACACGGGTGCCCGCCACAACGAGGACGCGTGTCGTCGGGTCGGACCAGGCGGCGTCCAGCCACTCCTGGTCTGCCCGCCGCTCACCGTTGCGGGCGTGCGGGTGGGCGGCCAGCTCGAGGTGCGGGTAGCTCACGTCCCGCAGGTTAGTCCTGGACGTGCGACCGGGCCGGAGGCAGCGCCTCCGGCCCGGTCGTCGTGATGCCGGGTGTGCGGTCCCCGGTCAGTGCAGGTGCACCAGCTGCCACATGCCGTGGAAGAAGTGCGGAGCGCCGTCCATCCGGTCCGGCCAGAAGCACTGCAGGAGGTACTCGCCCCGGGGCAGGTGGAGCTTCCAGAGACCGGTCTTGCCGGGCGAGATGACGCCGAGGCCGGAGTTGGCCTTCAGGGCCCAGCTCGGTTGGCCCTGGGCGCCGGACTTGATGTAGCGCGCGACCTGCCTGGCGGTCGTGCCGTCCTTCACCCGCGAGGCGACGATGAAGTGCGGCTGGTCGGCCTTGTTGGTGGTCCGGACCCAACCGTCGTGGGGCAGGACGCCCGTGGTGTCGAAGCCGTAGGTGTAGGTGATGATCGACGCGCCGTGGGCCGAGGGAGCTGTCCGCTTCACCGTGGTCCCGTGCACGTTGAGCTGGCCGAACCCGGCTCCGTCCTGGTCGACGATGATGTAGTTGCCCTTGGCCAGCGAGATGTTGAACCACCCGGGCCTTGTGCGGGTCGCCGAAGCGCCGGAGAGCCAGGTGACCTTGTCATCGAGCCGGGCGATCGCTGCCAGCTGCTGCGCCGGAGTCACCCCGGGTCCGCCGAACGCCTGGCCGATGTCGCTCTGGAGGTCCACCGGCGTGTAGCCCGCGTGCAGCCGCAGGATCTGCAGGACGGCCTGTCCCTTGGCCTTGGTGTCGACCACCTTGAAGGTGATCTTGCCGGCCCGGACCGACGAGGCGCTGAGGCCGATGGCCGACTCGGAGACCTTGGCCACCACCACGGGGGAGGTAGCAGCTCTCTCGACGGGACGCGCGGCTTGGGCCGAGGTCGTGCCGAGCGAGGCGATGAACGCGAGGCCGAGGGTCATCCCGGCGGCGGTCAGACGATGTTTCATTCGTAGCTCCTCTGTGTGGACGGTGCGCCTCCCCGGCCGGGGTTCCGAGTTGACGCGCCCTCATGGTTCAACGTGCGCACAGAGCGACGGATCAGCCTGGAGGATGATCCTGGGTCCCATAGGGGACACACCGCACGGGCACATGCGGGGCACATCGGTCCCACAGGACGACAGCAGTATCGTCTGCGAGGCGCACCGATCACGACGAAGAAGAGGCCGATGACAGCGGACCGAACACCGGACGGACCGGCGGGGCGCCGGCTGGTCGCCTACGTGCTGCCCGTGCACAACGAGGCGGGCGGGCTCGAGGCCTTCCACTCGGCGCTGCTGACCGCCACCGACAAGCGACCCGACCTCGACTTCGAGTTCGTCTACGTCGACGACGGGAGCCGCGACACGTCGCTCGACCTGCTGCTGGACCTGCGCGCCGCCGACCCCCGCGTCACCGTGCTCGCCCTCGCGCGCAACTTCGGCCACCAGATCGCGGTCACCGCCGGCCTCGACGCGGCCGCGGGTCGCGACGCCGTGATCGTGATGGACACCGACCTGCAGGACCCGCCCGAGGTCAGCCTGCAGCTGATCGAGAGCTGGGAGAACGGCGCCGACGTGGCCTACGCGCAGCGTCGGACGCGGCGCGACTCGTCGTTCAAGCGCGGCACCGCCTACACGTTCTACTGGCTGCTGACCCGGATGGCCTCGATCGACATCCCCCGCAACGTCGGCGACTTCCGGCTGATGGACCGCCTGGTCGTCTCCGAGGTGATCCGCTACCGCGAGCACGACCGCTTCCTGCGCGGCATCGTCGCCCATGTCGGGTTCCGTCAGGAGGCGGTCCCCTTCGACCGCGACCCGCGCTTCGCCGGGTCCTCGTCGTACCCGCTGCGGACGATGCTCAAGCTCGCCGCCGACGGCATCCTCGGCTTCTCGACGTTCCCCTTGCGGATGATCTCCCGGCTCGGCCTGCTCATCTCGTTCCTGAGCCTGCTCGGAGCGGTCTGGGTGCTCTGGATCCGGCTCTTCCAGCCGGAGCAGGCCGTCCCGGGCTGGGCCTTCATCGCGGTCGGCATGTTCCTGCTCGGCGGGCTCCAGCTGCTGATGATGGGCGTGATCGGCAGCTACCTCGGCCGGGTCTACGTCGAGACCCAGGACCGGCCGCTCTACTCCCTGGCGCTGATGGCCCGCGGCCGCGACCACCACGGCCGCGCGTGAGCACCCACATCGCCGCGGCGGCCGGCGACATCGCCCCAGTCGTCCTGATGCCCGGCGACCCGCTGCGCGCCCGCTGGATCGCCGAGACGTTCCTCGACGAGGCGCAGTGCTACACCGAGGTGCGGGGCATGTACGGGTTCACCGGCACCTGGCACGGCCGGCCGGTCTCGGTCCAGGGCTCCGGGATGGGCCAGCCGTCGCTGGCGATCTACGCCACCGAGCTCTTCGGCGAGTACGACGTGCAGTCCGTCGTACGGGTCGGGACGTGCGGGGCGCTCAACGAGCGGCTGAAGGTGCGCGACGTCGTCATCGCGTCGGGTGCCTGCACGAACGCGTCGACGAACCGGATCACCTTCGAGGGGCTCGACTACGCTCCCGTCGCCGACTTCGGGCTGCTCCGGGCAGCGGTGGAGGTGGCCGAGCAGCGCGGCACCGAGGTCACGGTGGGCCTGCTGTTCGCGACCGACTCGTTCTACAACGAGCGACCCGAACTGGTGGCGCGGATGGCCGGATACGGGGTGCTCGCGGTCGACATGGAGTCGTCGGCGCTCTACACCCTCGCCGCCAAGCACGCCCGCAAGGCGCTGACCATCTGCACGGTCTCCGACCACATCGTCACGGGGGCGCAGACGACGGCGCTGGAGCGGGAGCAGACGTTCGGGGAGATGGTCGAGATCGCCCTCGCGGCCGCCCTCGGGTCCGCCTGACCTCAGCGGTGCAGGTCATCACCTTCAGCTGACGCCGAGCACTCCTTCGAGCTCGGCCCGGCCCGGGAGGTCGGGTGGCTCGACGACCATGTCGGACCGGACGAAGTAGAACTGCGCCCGCACCCGCTCCAGCGGGGCTCCGGTGAGCTCGGCCCACGCGAGGCGGTAGAGGGCCAGCTGCCACGGGTCGGAGTCGGGCGTGCGGTTGGTCTTCCAGTCCACGACCAGCCACGCGTCGCCGTCGGGCCGCGGGTCGGCGTAGACCGCGTCGATCCGGCCGCGGACGACCTGGCCACGGAGCACGAGGGCGAACGGCGCCTCGACCGCGTGGGGCACCCGGTCGGCGAACGGGCCGGCCTCGAACCGCCCGATCAGCTCCTTGAGGTCGGCGTCGTCGTCGATGCCCGCGTCGCCGCGGCCCGGGAGGTCGTCGGGGTCGAACAGGTCCTGCTGGCCGAACCGGCTCTCGACCCAGGCGTGGAACCGGGTGCCGAACCGGGCCGCCGGCGAGGGTTGCCGGGGCATCGGCCGGGCGAGGTCGGCCGCGAACCGGTCGGGCTCGTCGCGCAACCGGGTCAGGGCGGGCGCCGACAGGCTCGAA
>JAHEXO010000167.1 GCA_023252065.1 Nocardioides sp.
CTGACCGTGCCGCAGGTCGTCGTCGGCCGCCGAGCCGGCCGCACCTGGCTCACCCTCGTCGACGATGCGTCGTACGACGGCCCGACGGACGCGCCGCAGGCACCGGAGGACGTCGTCTTCGCCGACGGGGCGATGGACGGCGAGCGCTGGATGCTGGTCGTCGCCGACGCCGTACGCCGAATCTCCGCCGGCGCCTTGGAGAAGGTGGTGCTGGCCCGAGACCTGATCGCCACCGCGGCCGCCGACATCGACGTCCGGTGGCCGCTGACGCGGCTGGCGCGGACCTACCCCATGTGCTGGACCTTCCACGTCGACGGGCTCTTCGGCGCGACCCCGGAGATGCTGGTCCGGCGCGAGCGCGGCCTGGTGACCTCGCGGGTGCTCGCCGGCACGATCCGGCGCACCGGCGACGACGAGCGCGACCTCGCCCTCGCCGCGGCGCTGGCGCGGTCGAGCAAGGACCACGAGGAGCACGAGTACGCCGTGCGGTCGGTCGCCGACGCGCTGGAGCCGCACTGCTCGTCGATGAATGTGCCGGAGACGCCGTTCGTGCTGCACCTGCCCAACGTCATGCACCTGGCTTCCGACGTCGCCGGCGTGATCCACGACGCCGGCACCGTCTCCTCGCTCCAGCTCGCCGCGTCGCTGCACCCCTCGGCTGCGGTGGGCGGCACGCCGACCCCGGACGCGGTCCGGCTGATCGGCGAGATCGAGGGCATGGACCGCGGCCGCTACGCCGGCCCCGTCGGCTGGATGGACACCACCGGTGACGGCGAGTGGGGCATCGCCCTGCGCTCGGCCGAGGTGTCCGGCAGCACCGTGCGCCTCTTCGCCGGCTGCGGCATCGTGGCGGACTCCGACCCCGAGGCCGAGCTCGCCGAGTCGCAGGCCAAGCTGGTCCCGGTGCGCGACTCGCTGGCAGCCGGCTGAACGTGCGCGGTCGGGTCGTGGCGGTCAACCTGGCCCATGTGACCGACACCCCGGTCCCGGGCCGTGGCGAGCACCGCGACACCAAGCCGACCCGGACCGGCATCGACAAGCGGCCGGTCGAGGGGCCGGTGCGGGTCGAGCCCCTCGGGGTCGTCGGCGACTCGATCCTCGACACGGTCAGCCACGGCGGGCTCGACCAGGCCGTCTACGCCTACGCCCTCGAGGACCAGCAGTGGTGGGCCGACCAGCTCGGCGACGAGCTCACCCGGCCGATCACCCCCGGCTCGTTCGGGGAGAACCTCACCGTCTCAGGGATCGGGGTGAACGACGCCCGTCCTGGCGAGCGCTGGGCGGTGGGGTCGGTCGTGCTCGAGGTGGTCTACCCGCGCACTCCCTGCTCGACCTTCGCCGGTTTCATGGGCCTCCCGCGCTGGGTGAAGCGCTTCGCCCAGGCCGAGCGGCCGGGCGCCTACCTGCGGGTCGTGACCCCCGGCGAGCTCTGCGCGGGCGACGAGATCGAGGTGTCCCCCGGGCCACCCGGCGTACCGACGATCCGCGAGACGTTCGCGGCCTACTACCGGCGGTGAATGGTGCGCCTTGCCCGCAAACGGGCCGCGGCGCTCGTTGCGGTCGGTCCGCTCCGGCTTCGCCGGAGAGCTCGAGCTGTGCTCGCAGGCGAGCGTCAGCGCTCCCTCCGTGTCGACGCGGCTGCGCCGCGTCGACGCGTGCTCAGTCGAGGTCGGCGCCGTCGCCGAGGCGGAGGTAGCTCTGCGTCTCGGGCAGGAGCAGTCCGTACTGGCCGTCGACGATGCGCAGGCCTGCCTCGGAGTAGACCCGGTCGTGGATCGCCACGTTGCGCGGCGCTCCGACGGCGCGGGCGAAGTCGATGCCCTCGGCAGCACGCATCCAGGGCGCGCAGACCGGCACGAGCAGTACGTCGACGGGTTGCCCGGGCAGGGTCAGTGCGTCGCCCGGGTGGTAGACGGTCACGTCGCCGAGGGTGAAGACGTAGCCCGAGTTGTAGAAGCGCGGCAGCTCGGGGTGGATCACCGCATGCAGCTCGCCGACGGCGACCGCGGGGATGCCGGGGTCGAAGGACTCGCCGGGCGAGACGACCGTCGTCCGCTCGGCGATGTCAGGAGCGTCGTCGCGGATCTTCGCCGCCACCGCGTCGATGGTGAACACCGGCGCAGATGTCACCCGCAGGTGATCAGGCAGGTAGTGGTCGGGATGCTCGTGGGTGATCACGACCGCATCGGCGCCGTCGGTGGCCCCGGCCTCGGTGAACATCCCCGGGTCGACCACCACGACCTTGCCGTCGTGCTCCAACCGGACACAGGAGTGCCCGAGCTTGGTGATCCGCATGTCCCTCACCCTAGCCACGCGGCGGTCAGGCGGTCGTGTGGTGGACGAAGCACCAGCGCCAGTCCTCCGCTGGCTCGGCCGACTCGATCACCGGGTGCTGGGTCTCGTGGAAGTGCCGGGTCGAGTGGCGGCGCGGGGAGGAGTCGCAGCAGCCGACGTTGCCGCAGACCAGGCACTGCCGGAGGGCGACCCACGCCGTACCCTCGCGCAGGCAGTCGCCGCACTCCGGCTCCGCGACCGTCTCGACGGCGGGCATGGACTCGAGGTGCTCGCAGGTCGCTCCGGTACGACGCCGCGCGGCCGCGGTGCGTACCTCGTCGCGGTCCTCGCGGCTCAGGTCGAGCATCGACTCCTCGATGTCGAGCATCGACAGCACCTGGGCGACGACCTCGCTCGCGACCTGTCCGGAGCTGCGGATCTCCAGCACCCGTCCGCGCTCGGCGTTGATCATCTCCAGCCGGACCCGCGAGTAGAGCTCGCTCGGAGTCTCCTGGTCGGCCACCGTGCCGAGCTGCTCCCACGCAGCGAAGTTGCGCGCCTCGATCCGCTGCTTGATGACCGCGAAGACGTCGTGGGGGTCGTCGACCTCGAGCTGCTTGAGCCGTTTGAACCCCGCCTTGGACGCCTGCTGCAGCACGGTCGCGCGGGCCAGGGCGTCCTCGAGCGGGTCCGGTCCGGGCACCCGCAGCCGCCGGGCGAGCCAGGGCAGGGTCAGCCCCTGGAGGAACAGGGTGCCGGCCACGACGGTGAAGGCGATCAGCAGCAGGACCTCCCGGTACGGCGTGTCCGGTGGGATCACGAAGGCGGCTGCCAGCGTCACCACACCGCGCATCCCGGCCCAGCCGAGGAGCAACGTGTAGGCCGCCGGGGGACGGCGCCCGCTGTCGGGGTCGGGGCCTGGCCGGACCAGCAGGTAGCGTGCGAAGAAGACCCACACCAGCCGGAGCACGATCACCGCGACCAGGGTCGCGGCGCAGATCGTCACCACCCGACCGGCCGACAGCCCGCTGTCGCGGACGTCCGCGACGATCCACCTCGCCTGGAGGCCGATCAGCATGAAGACGGTGTTCTCCAGGACGTAGGCGATGGTCCGCCAGTTCATCCGCTCGGCGACCCGCGACTGCGCGGTCTGGATGATCGGCGCCTTGTGCCCGAGCAGCAGGCCGGCGACCACGACGCTGACGACGCCGGAGGAGTGCAGCTCCTCGGAGAGGATGTAGGTCGCGAAGGGAACGACGAAGGAGATCGCGACGTCGAGGACCGGGTCGGTGACCCGGCGACGTAGCCGGGCCACGACGTAGAAGACGGCGAAGCCGATGGCCGCGCCGCCGATGGACGCGACCAGGAAGTCGACGCCGACCCGCCACATCGTGACGCCGCCGACGCCGGCGGCGATCGCCGTACGCAGGGCGACCAGGGCGGTCGCGTCGTTGAACAGGGACTCGCCCTCGAGGATGGTCACTATCCGGCGGGGCAGCCCGATCCGACGGGCGATCGACGTCGCCGCGACGGCGTCGGGCGGGGCCACGACGGCGCCGATGGCCAGGGCGGCCCACCAGTCCAGCTCGGGCAGCATGACGTGGACGAGCAGGCCGACGCCGAGGGTCGTGAAGACGACCAGTCCGACGCTGAGCAGGAGGATCGGCCTTCGGTTGGCGTTGAAGTCGACCAGCGAGGTCTGGATGGCGGCGGCGTAGAGGAGCGGCGGCAGCAGCCCGAGCAGCACGACGTCCGCACCCAGGTGGACGGTCGGCACCCCGGGGAGGTACGACGCTGCGACGCCGACGACGATGAGCATCAGGGGCGGCGGGAATCCCAACCGCTCCGCGATCGTCGTCCCCGCGAGCACCGTGACCGCCAGCGCGACCAGCAGGAACGCGATCTCCACGCGGCCATCTCACCATGGCCCTGCTCAGGGTGGCCCGGGCACCGGGATCAGGTGAGCTCGGCGACCCACCTCATCGGGTCGCCCCAGCCGAGCTCGTCGTGGCCGTGCCGGGCGAGGGCGAGGACGACGACCGTGCGGCGGTAGGCCGCGAAGGTCACGACATGGGCGACCATCCCGCCGTAGGTGAACACGGACGCCTGCTCGCACAGGGCGTCGACGAACGTGTCGTCGAGCCGCCCCTGGTCGCAGACCTCGCGCACATGGGCGAGGTAGCGCGGGCCCTCGATGCCGAGACGGCGACGCATCGAGGTCAGCGACTCGTGCTCCTCGACGCTCCAGTCGTAGTCGCGGGTCGCCATGGCGGCGTTCCACATGCCCATCTGGCCGACCAGGCGGCTCAGGATCGAGCGGATGCTCTGGACCTCGCCCGGATCCTCCTCGGCAACTGTCGCGTCGAGCTCGGCGTCGGTGAGGTTGCCGGCGACGCGGACCAGCTCGCCGGTCAGCCAGATGTGGTGCTCGACCATCTTCTCCAGCAGGTCGGGGCCGCGGACCTGGTCGCGCGACGGCAGGCGGATCGACCCGGGCGGCACGAAGTGCACCGCGTCGGCGTCGCCGATCTGGATGTGGCCGGGCCTGGCGCGCCACTCGCGCGGGGTCGCGTCGTAGGCCCGGGAGAAGGCGCGAGTGAAGGCCTCGTGCGAGGAGTACCCGGCCTCCACCGCGATGTCGAGCAGCGGCGCCTTCGTCGTGATCATCCGGTACGCCGCGCGCTCGAGCAGGATGCGCCGGCGCAGCGCCTGCGGCGGCTCGCCGCCGACGGACTTGATCAGCCGGTCGAAGTGGAAGCGGGAGAAGTGGTGTCGGGCTGCCCACTCCTCCCCGGTCACGTCGTGGTCGTCGAGGGCGCCGGCGAGCCCGTCGACGAACTCGGCAAAGGTGTCCGCGGCCACGCTCATGCAGGCCATCGTGCACCCGCCGCGGGTGGAGGTCTTGATCCGGCTTGCGGCCTCCTCGGCTGTAACGCTCCGTTATCTGCGGGGGTGCGCCCGTGCGGGGGCGCACCGGTGCAGATAACGGAGCGTTACAGCTGGGGGTGGCGGGCGTGAGCGGGGCGGGCGGTCAGGCGTCGGCGGCGAGGGCGCGGATCCGGTCGTCGAGCGCGCGCCGGTCGTCGCGGCGTACGACGGCCTCGACGACCTCGATCCCGCCGTTGGGTGAGGCGAGCGCCTGGTCGAGCTCGCCGGCACTGCTCACCTTCAGGTGGGGCGTGCGGGTGGCGGCACACAGGGCGGCGAGGTCGACGCCGTGCGGGGTGCCGAACAGCCGGTCGTATCGGTCGGCGTAGGCCGGCGCACCCTGCTCGAGGGTCGCGAAGATCGAGCCGCCGTCGTCGTTGGCGACCACGATGGTCAGGTCGGGGCGCGGCTCGTCGGGTCCGAGCACCAGACCGTTGCTGTCGTGGAGGAAGGTGACGTCGCCGACCAGTGCTAGAGCGCGCGTCGAGTCGGGCCGGCCCAGGGCGGCGCCGATCGCAGTGGAGACGACGCCGTCGATGCCGGACAGCCCGCGGTTGGCGACGACCTTGCGGCGGGCGCCGACGCGGTAGCTCGGCACCATCATGTCGAGGT
>JAHEXO010000168.1 GCA_023252065.1 Nocardioides sp.
GCCGACCCTGGTCGCGGCCCTCCTCCACGACACCGTCGAGGACACGCCCTACACGCTCGAGCAGGTGCGCGCCGACTTCGGTGACGAGGTCGCCGTGCTCGTCGACGGCGTCACCAAGCTCGACAAGGTGCAGTACGGCGACTCGGCGCAGGCCGAGACGATCCGCAAGATGATCGTCGCGATGGCGCGCGACATCCGGGTGCTGGTGATCAAGCTCGCCGACCGGCTGCACAACATGCGCACGGTCCGCTACGTCAAGCAGTCGACCCAGGAGCGGCAGGCCACCGAGTCGCTCGACGTCTACGCGCCCCTGGCCCACCGCCTGGGCATGAACACCATCAAGTGGGAGCTCGAGGACCTCGCGTTCGCGACCCTCCACCCCAAGATCTACGACGAGATCGTCCGGATGGTCGCCGAGCGTGCGCCGTCGCGCGACCAGTTACTGGCCCAGGTCATCGAGCAGGTCGTCGAGGACCTCAAGGAAGCCAAGATCAAGGCCAGCGTGACCGGCCGGCCCAAGCACTACTACTCGATCTACCAGAAGATGATCGTCGGCGGCCGCGACTTCACCGACATCTACGACCTCGTCGGCCTGCGCATCCTGGTGGAGGAGGACCGCGACTGCTACTCCGCGCTGGGCGTCGTTCACGCTCGGTGGAACCCGGTGCTCGGCAGGTTCAAGGACTACGTCGCGATGCCGAAGTTCAACATGTACCAGTCGTTGCACACGACCGTGATCGGCCCGCAGGGCAAGCCGGTCGAGATGCAGATCCGCACCGTGTCGATGCACCGTCGTGCGGAGTACGGCGTCGCGTCGCACTGGAAGTACAAGGAGAACTCACGCAACGGCGTCGACACCGAGCGCCTCGGCGATCTCGACGACATGAACTGGGTGCGTCAGCTGCTCGACTGGCAGAGCGAGGTTGAGGACCCGGGTGAGTTCCTGGAGTCGCTGCGCTTCGAGATCAACCGTGCCGAGGTCTTCGTGTTCACCCCGCGCGGCGACGTGATCGCTCTGCCGATGGGGGCGACGCCGGTCGACTTCGCCTACGCGGTGCACACCGAGGTGGGCCACCGCACCATCGGCGCCCGGGTCAACGGCCGCCTGGTCCCGTTGGAGTCGACGCTCGACAACTCCGACGTCGTCGAGATCTTCACCTCCAAGGCCCCGACCGCCGCGCCGTCGCGCGACTGGCTCCAGTTCGTCAAGTCGCAGCGAGCCCGCAGCAAGATCAAGCAGTGGTTCACCAAGGAGCGTCGCGAGGAGGCGATCGAGCGCGGCAAGGACCAGATCGCCAAGCTCATGCGCAAGGAGGGGCAGCCGCTCAAGCGGGTGCTCTCCCACGAGTCGCTGACCCAGACCGCCCAGCACTACCGGCTCGCCGACGTCTCGGCGCTCTACGCCGCGGTCGGGGAGAACAACCTCAGCGCCCAAGCGGTCGTCCGCAAGGTGATCGAGCTCCACGGCGGCGAGGAAGGTGCCTCCGAGGACCTCTCCGAGGGCGTCAGCATCACCACCTCCCGCAACCGGACCAAGACCGCCGCGGCAGGGGAGTCGGGCGTCATCGTCAAGGGCGTCCCCGACGTGTGGGTCAAGCTCGCGCGGTGCTGCACGCCGGTGCCACCCGACGCGATCCTCGGGTTCGTCACCAAGGGCGGTGGGGTCTCGGTGCACCGCCGCGACTGCACGAACGCCGCCGAGCTCGAGCGGCAGCCCGAGCGGCTTCTCGAGGTCGAGTGGGCACCGACCGCCCACTCGACGTTCCTGGTCAACATCCAGGTGGAGGCGATCGACCGGGCCCGCCTGCTCTCCGACATCACGATGGTCCTCTCCGACGCCCACGTGAACATCCTCAGCGCCACCCTCTCGACGACCCGCGACCGGGTTGCGAAGAGCCGGTTCACCTTCGAGATGGCCGAGGCCAAGCACCTCGACACCGTCCTGCGCGCCGTCCGCGGCGTACCCGGCGTCTTCGACGCCTACCGCGTCACCCAATGAGCTCAGCCGGAGTAGTCAGCTGAGGCTCGCTCGGCCATCTCGAGGAACGCTCGGCGTGAGGCGAGGTTGTCCTCGAGATCGGTGACCTTCTTCTGGTCGCCGGCGGCGCGGGCCTTCTCCAGGTCGGCCTCCACCTTGCCGATCGCGTCCTGGAGCTGGGCGACCATGCCCTCGGCGCGGGCCGACTTCTCCGGGTCGGACCGGCGCCACTGCTCCTGCTCGAGCCCGCGGATCTCCGTCTCGACGGCCCGCATCCGGTCCTCGAGCGGCCGGATCTTGTCGCGCGGCACCTTGCCGATCGCGTCCCAGCGCTCCGAGAGGTCGCGGATGGCGCGCTTCGCCGCCCCGACGTCGGTGACCGGCAGGAGTGCCTCGGCCTCGACGAGGAGCTTCTCCTTGGCCTCCGCGTTGGCGGCGAACTCGCTGTCCTGGGCGGCCATCGCCTCGTCGCGGGCGCCGAAGAAGGTGTCCTGGGCCGCCCGGAACCGGCCCCACAGGTCGTCCTCGACGTCACGCGGCGCGGGCCCGGCGGCCTTCCACTGCCGCATCAGGTCGCGGTAGGCACCGGCGGTCGGTCCCCACTCGCGCGAGCGGGCGAGGGACTCGGCCTCCTTCACCAGCTGCTGCTTGACCTGGCGGGCCGTCTCGCGCTTCTCGCCCTGCTCGGCGAAGTGCGCCTTGCGGCGCCTCGTGTACGTCGTGCGCGCGGTCGAGAACCGCCGCCACAGCTGGTCGTCCGTCGTCTTGTCGAGACGGGGGAGCGCCTTCCAGCGGTCGAGCAGGTCGCGGAGCCGGTTGGCACCGTTGCGCCAGTCGTTGCTCTCGGCGAGCTTCTCGGCCTCGTCGACGAGCTTCTCCTTGTCGTCCTTGGCCGCGGCCACCCGCTCGGCCCGCTCGGCCTTGCGCGCCATGCGCTGCTGGGAGATCACCGGTCCGAGGGCGTCGAGCCTGCCGATGAGGGAGTTGAGGTCGCCGACGGCGTTGGCCTCGGCGACCTGGGTGCGCAGGGCGCGGACCGCCTCGGCCGCCTCGTCGGGCGCCACCACGCCGGCCATCACGCGCTGCTCCAGCAGGTGCACGCCGCCCGACAGCTCGTCGTACCGCTTGGCGAAGAAGGCCAGTGCCTCCTCGGGCGAGCCCTCGGGGTACTGCCCGACGGGTCGCTCACCCTCGGGGGTCCGGACGTAGACGGTGCCGTCCTCGGCGACGCGTCCCCAGTCACTCGTCGTCACAGCGTTCCTCTTCATTCGTTCCCGGCGGTGGTCCGGCGACCCCTCATGCTAACCGCGGCTCCCCGGAGCACCTCCACCGCATCCGGAGCCGTTGCGCACCGGTTCCGGGCGTGAGCACTCCGGTGGATAGTCTGCCCGGGTGCTCATCGCCGGCTTCCCCGCAGGGTCCTGGGCCGCGAACTGCTACGTCGCGGCGACCGCGCCCCGCTCGGAGTGCGTGATCGTCGACCCCGGGCAGGACTCCGCCGACGGTATCGCCGAGATCGTGCGCGAGCACGCGCTCAAGCCGGTCGCGGTGCTGCTCACCCACGGTCACCTCGACCACATGTGGTCGGTGACGCCCGTCGCCGGCACCTACGACGCCACAGCCTGGATCCACCCGGCAGACCGGCACCTGCTGGCGGACCCGATGGCGGGCATCTCCTCGGAGACCGCGGCCATGCTCCTCGGTGGTCGCTTCGAGTTCGTCGAGCCCGACGACGTCGCCGAGCTCGCCGACGGCCAGGTGCTCGAGCTGGCCGGCCTCGAGGTCACCGTCGACCACACACCCGGCCACACCGGGGGATCGGTCGCGTTCCGCACGCCGTACGACGACGCGGTCTCGCACGTGATGTTCTCCGGCGACCTGCTGTTCGCCGGCTCCATCGGCCGCACCGACCTGCCCGGCGGAGACCATCCGACGATGCTGCGCACCCTGCGCGACAAGGTGCTCACCCTCCCCGACGACGTGGTCGTCCTCCCGGGACACGGCGAGCAGACCTCGATCGGCCGGGAGCGCGCCACCAACCCGTTCCTGCTGTCCGTGGCCGAGGACGACACTCCCGGCCGTGTCACCCGAGGACTCTGACCCATGAGCAAGCCCACGCCGCTGAGCGGCTTCCCCGAGCTGCTGCCTGCCGCTCGCGTCGTCGAGCGCGAGGCCCTGGCGTCGTTGGCGCGCACCTTCGAGCTGCACGGCTACGCCAACATCGAGACGCGTGCGGTCGAGCCGCTCGACCGCCTGGCCAAGGGCGGCGAGATCGACAAGGAGATCTACGTCCTGCGCCGGCTGCAGGCCGACGACACGGCCGACGACACCGGTCTGGGGATGCACTTCGACCTCACGGTGCCGTTCGCGCGCTACGTGCTGGAGAATTCCGGACACCTCGAGTTCCCGTTCCGGCGCTTCCAGATCCAGTCGGCCTGGAGGGGTGAGCGGCCGCAGGAGGGCCGCTACCGGCAGTTCACCCAGGCCGACATCGACATCGTCGGCCGCGACGAGCTCGCCTTCCACCACGACGTGGAGGTGGTCCGGGTGATGGTCGAGGCCCTGGCCGCGCTGCCCCTGCCACCCCTGTCGTTCCAGATCAACAACCGCAAGCTGATCCAGGGCTTCTACCAGGGCCTCGGGATCCCCGACGTCACCGAGGCGATCCGGCAGATCGACAAGCTGGACAAGCTCCCCGCCGACGCGGTGGCCGACCTCCTCGTCGAGCGCGCCGGCGCCAGTCCCGAGCAGGCCGCGCGGTGCCTCGAGCTCGCCACGATCCGGGTCACCGACCAGTCGCTGGTGGAGCGGGTGCAGGCGCTCGGGGTCACCGACGACCTCCTGAGCCGAGGTCTCGCCGAGCTCGCGTCGGTGCTCGAGGGCTGCGCCGACGCCGTCGGTCGGGCCGAGGGCCGGGTCACGGTCGAGGCCAACCTCCGCATCGCCCGCGGTCTCGACTACTACACCGGCACCGTCGTCGAGATCTACATGGAGGGCTACGAGCGGCTGAAGTCGGTCGGCGGCGGCGGGCGGTACGACGCGCTGGCCACCGACGGGCGGTCGACCTACCCCGGCGTGGGCATCTCCTTCGGCGTCTCGCGCACCCTGCTCCCGCTCCTCGCCGAAGGCGTCCTGGCCGGCAGCAGGGCCGTGCCCAGCGCCGTACTCGTCGCTCTCGCCGACGAGGAGAGCCGTCCGGTCGCCGAGCGGATCGCCACCGACCTGCGCCGCCGTGGCATCGCCTGCGAAGTCGCGGTCAGCCCGCAGAAGTACGGCAAGCAGATCCGCTACGCCGAGCGCCGGGGCATCCCCTTCGTGTGGTTCCCTGCCTCGGAGCCAGGCACCCCCGACCAGGTCAAGGACATCCGCTCCGGTGGCCAGGTCGACGCCTCGTCGACGGCGTGGAGCCCACCGGACGCCGACCTCCGCGCCACCATCGTGACGACCTCGACCACCCCCGCACCCAGCACCGAGCAGGAGACGAACGCGTGATCCGCACCCACGACGCCGGCACCCTCACCGCAGCCGACGAAGGCACCGAGGTGGTGCTCGCCGGCTGGGTCGCCCGTCGCCGCGACCACGGGGGAGTGGCCTTCCTCGACCTGCGCGAGGCCAGCGGCATCGCCCAGGTCGTCGTCCGCGACGAGGCCGTGGCCCACAGCCTGCGCAACGAGTACTGCCTCAAGGTCACCGGCACCGTCCGGCGTCGGCCTGAGGGCAACGCCAACCCCCAGCTCGCCTCGGGCGAGATCGAGGTGATCGCCTCCGACGTCGAGGTGCTCAACCCGAGCGCGGTCCTGCCCTTCCCGATCGACGAGCACGTGGACGTCGGC
>JAHEXO010000169.1:0-1347 GCA_023252065.1 Nocardioides sp.
CATCGTCAAGGCCGGCGCCGCGAAGGTCCTCGGCGTCGGCGCCGGCTGGCTCAACCTCCTCTGGTACTCAGGGACGACGTCCACGCGCACGGCTCCTCTCCCGCCCAGCGGGTGCCCGAACTTCGACGCGCTCATGTGCCCGATCCACACCCAGCTGCTGGCCGAGGGCTACCCCGACGCGGTCGCCAGGAAGAAGCTCCGGACGACGTCCATCTCGTCGCGGATGGGCCGGCTCAAGATCCCGGTCCTGCTGGAGCAGGGCGAGAACGACTCGCTGTTCGACCTCCAGGAGGCGGTCGCCACCTACCGCGCTCTCAAGCGCCAGCACACGCCGGTGAAGCTGGTCTGGCAGTCGTGGGGTCACTCGGGAGGGAGCAGCTCCGCCGGCGAGACCGCGGTCCTGAACGGGCTCAACGACGCGTGGTTCCGCTACTACCTCGAGCGCACCGGCCCGAAGCCGGTCATGAACTTCAGCTTCTTCCGGCCGTGGGTCGTCGACCCGGCCCACGCCTACGCCGTCGCCCCGTCGTACCCGATCGGCACGACGCGGCGGTTCTTCCTCTCGGCAGCCGCGTCCACCACGGCCGGCGTCGACGTGCTCGTCCCGACCGCGACGGACGTCACCGACGGGGACGCCGCCTTCACCACACCCGGCGTCGGGGACCCCCAGTCCGTCACCCAGCAGGTCGACATCGGCGGCGCGCTCAGCGGCATGAACAACGTCCCGATCACCGACCCGGCCGGCACCGCGGCGTCGTACGAGACTCCACCGCTGGCGAGCGCCGTCGACGTCGTCGGCGTACCGCGGGTGCGGCTGGAGATCGTCTCGCCGTCGGCCGGGCTCACGGCCGCACCGGCCGGCACCTTGGGGCTCTTCTTCCGGATCGAGGACGTCGCCGCGGACGGC
The DNA here is from genome assembly GCA_023252065.1 of Nocardioides sp. Next base: position 908 of record JAHEXO010000169.1, read on the forward strand.
ACCGTCTCCCTGCCCGACGGCCTGGTCTCGGCCGCCCGCTTCGCCACCTCGGACGCCGGCACGACGGTGACCGTCTCGCTCCCGGGCATCGCACACCGGTTCCCGGCGGGCCACCGGATCCGGCTGGTGGTCGCCGGCAGCGACAGCTCCTACGCCCTGCCCAACCCGGCGGTGGGGGTCACCGTCACCACCGACTCGGCCGACCCCGGCGTGCTGGACCTCCCGGTCGCCGCGGCCGGCTCCTACCAACCGCTGCGCTGAGGCCGTCAGCCCGGCTTGACCGCGTGGACGCGTTCCATCACGCCGAACTTCAGCCGCTGGGTCTCCACGACCTCGAACCCCGCCGTCTCGACCAGGAACAGGGGGCGCCGCGTGTAGTGCTCCCCGGCCGCGCGGATGCTGATCCGCTCGAACAGCCACTGCAGGGCGTAGATCGGTGG
>JAHEXO010000169.1:1357-5807 GCA_023252065.1 Nocardioides sp.
GAGGAGCAGGAGCCTGCCGCCCGGGACCAGCGCTCGCTTCATCTCGGCGACCGCTGCGGCGCCGTCGGGAATCGTGCACAGCGACAAGGCACACAGCACCGTGTCGTACGACGCGTCCTCGACCGGCAGCATGCTCGCGTCGCCTTCCCGCAGGTCGACCGGCAGCCCGCGCGCCTCGGCCCGCTGCCGCGCGACCGCGAGCATCTCCGGGCTGAGGTCGACCCCGGTCAGGCTGGAGGCTGCGGTGTAGAACGGCAGGCTCCGCCCCGTGCCGATGGCCACCTCCAGCACCCGGCCGGTCGCCCGCTCCCCCAGCCACTCCCGGTCCCCGGAGCCGAGCAGGCGCTCGACGAAGTCCATCTGCTTGTCATAGTGAGGGGCCGAGGCGTCCCAGACCCGGCGCTGCTGCGCGGTCGGGGTCTCACCGGAGTGCTTCATCAGGCCACACCTTAGGGCGTCTTATAGAACCCTGATCGACCGTTCTCAGGTCCGAAAGACCGATCATGGCGGCAAGGGCTGGGGGCGAAATGAGCTCAGGCCCCGGATCGGATGACCCAGGGCCTGCCGCACGTGCGCGAGGGGGGAGTTGAACCCCCACGTCCTTTCGGACACACGGACCTGAACCGTGCGCGTCTGCCTATTCCGCCACTCGCGCCAGAAGCGCAGCAAGGCTATCCCAGCGCGCTGACGCCGCCCAAACCGGCGGGTGGATGGGGCGCCAGGCGGCGCACCCGGGCGGCACAAGGCTCGCGGACGGAGAGTGACCGTGGGGTGTCGCCGCGCGCTCGCCGGGGAAGGAGGACGCGGTGCGCCCCGATACGATCGGGCGCAACCCGACCAACTCGGGCCTCGTCCCACGCGCGGGCGGGGGACACGCCATGCACGGGGCTGAGAGGAGGTGCGGTGTGAGCGGCCTGCAGAGGTTCGAGCAACGGCTCGAACAGCTGGTGTCCGGTGCGTTCGCCCGGGCGTTCCGCAGTGCGGTGCAGCCGGTCGAGATAGCGGCCGCCCTCCAGCGCGAGTGCGACAACAACACCCAGATCCTGTCGCGGCAGCGGCGGATGGTGCCCAACGACTTCACCGTCGAGCTGTCGCCGGCCGACCTCGACCGGCTCGCGCCCTACGACTCCGCCCTCGTGCAGGAGCTGACCACCCAGCTCGAGGAGCACGCCGAGACGCAGGGCTACGTCTTCGCCGGCCCGGTCGCAGTGACCTTCGAGTCGGCCGACGACCTGACCATCGGACGGTTCCGCATCCGCAGCCAGGCCCACGCCGCCGTCGTCAGCAACGCCACGAACACCCAGGTCCGGCGCGCCCGCGCGTTCCTCGAGGTCAACGGCACCCGCCATCCGCTGCAGCCGCCCGGCCTCGTCGTCGGCCGCGGCACCGAGGCCGACCTGCGGATCAACGACCCGGGGGTCAGCCGACGGCACGTGGAGTTCGTGGTCGAGGAGAGCCCGGCGGGAGGGGTCAGCATCAGCGCGCAGGACCTCGGCTCGACCAACGGCGTCCTGGTCGACGGCCACCGCGTGGCCACCGCTCCGCTCCACGACGGCTCCGAGGTCAAGGTCGGCCGCACCGTCCTCACCGTCCGGGTCGAGGAGGACGCCGATGTCTGAGCTGACCCTCTTCCTGATCAAGATCTCCTACCTCGCCATCCTCTGGATCTTCGTGCTCTCGGCGATCTCGGTGGTGCGCTCCGACATGTTCGGTGCGCGGCTCCCCCAGGGCGCGCGCGAGGCGGCCGCGCCCAAGCAGCCGCGCCGCCAGGCCAAGCCGAAGAAGGCGAAGAAGGGCGCGCCCACCCACGTGCTGGTCGTCGACGGCGCCAACCGGGGTGAGCGGGCCGAGCTCGCGGCGGCGCCGATCCTGATCGGCCGTGGCTCCGACGCCGCGATCCGGCTCGACGACGACTACGTCTCCACCCGCCACGCACGCATCGCGGCGAGCGGCGACCAGTGGTTCGTCGAAGACCTCGGCTCCACCAACGGCACCTACATCGGCAGTGCCCGGATCACCCAGCCGACCACCCTGACCCTCGGCACCCAGGTCCGCATCGGCAAGACCATCCTGGAGCTGCGGAAGTGACGTTCCGACTCCACTTCGCCGCCATCTCCGACGTCGGGAGGGTGCGCAAGGACAACCAGGACGCCGGGTACGCCGGCCCCTGGCTGCTCACCGTCTGCGACGGCGTCGGCGGCGCGGCCCGCGGCGACCTCGCCTCCAGCACCGCGATCGGCCAGCTGCGCGCGCTCGACCAGCCCCCCGCCGAGGGCGACGCCGAGCAGCAGCGCCTCGCCCTCGTGGCCGGCGCCATCCACAAGGCCTCCGACAAGATCGGCGACCTCGTCGACGAGCAGCCGTCCCTCAGCGGCACCAGCACCACGTGCACGGTCGCGCTCTTCGACGGCGAGAGCCTGGCGATGGGCCACATCGGCGACAGCCGCGCCTACCTGTTCCGCGACCGCGAGATCAGCCAGCTCACCAGCGACCACACCTTCGTCCAGAGCCTGATCGACGAGGGGCGGATCACCGAGGCCGACGCCCGCACCCACCCCCATCGCAACCTGATCCTCAAGGCCCTCGACGGCGTCCACGACTACGACCCCGACCTCTTCACCGTGCGCCTGGCCGAGCACGACCGGCTCCTTCTCTGCAGCGACGGCGCCTCCGGGTCGCTCGACAACCGCCGGCTCGCCGACATCCTGGCGACCGGCTCCCCCGACTTCGCCGCCGTCGAGCTGGTCCGCGCCAGCCTCGAGGCAGGAAGCACCGACAACGTCACGTGCATCGTCGCCGACGTCGTCCCCGCCGACGCGGACGAGGAGGAGCCGGCCACCCCGATCGTCGTCGGCTCCGCCGCCGAGCTGCGTCGCCGCCCCCGCGCCGGTACGTCGTTCTTCCGCGGCCACCGCGCGGGCGACACCGGCGAGCTCGAGCCGGTGGCCGCCGACATCCCCGACGACCTGCCGCCGGGTGTCCCGTTCGCGTTCGACTCCGACCCCGAGGCCGCGCGCTACGCGCCACGCCCGCCGCGCCGGCACCCGTGGCTGCGTCGCGGGCTGATCCTGGCCGGCATCCTCGGCGTCGTCTGGATGGTCAGCGCCGCTGCGTGGAGCTGGAGCCAGAAGCAGTACTACGTCGGCGAGCAGGACGGCGTCGTCACCATCTTCCGCGGGGTCCAGGCCGACGTCCCCGGTCTCGACCTCTCCCACCCCTACGAGACGACCGACGTGAAGGTCAGCGAGCTCGACGCCTACAGCGCCCGGTCAGTGGAGCAGGGCATCGGGGCCAGCGACGTCGCCGACGCCGAGCGCACCGTGCAGCGCCTCGCCGACAACCGGAAGCCGGTGAGCTGAGATGGCTCAGCGATCCGCGCAGCGATCGGCCCAGCGGTCGGCACAGCCGGGTGCCCTCATGCAGTTCGTCCACCGCCGCCGCCGGGGAGCCGAGCTGTTCCTGCTCGTGCTCGCACTGGCGGTCGGCATCGGGGCCTACGCCGCGGTCGGGCTCGGCGTGAAGGGCGAGGTGCCGGCCGACATCGTGTCCTACGGCGGCTGGCTGGCCGCGCTGATCATCGTCGCCCACATCACCGTGCGCGCCGTCGCGCCCTACGCCGACCCGGTGCTGCTCCCGGTCGTGGCGGCGCTCAACGGCCTCGGCCTGGCCGTCATCCACCGCCTCGACCTCGCGCTCAACCACCACTTCGCCAGGATGCAGCTGATGTGGATGACCATCGGCGTCGCGCTCTTCGTGACGACCCTGTTGGTGATCCGCGACCACCGCGTGCTGCAGCGCTTCACCTACACCTGTGGTCTGGCCGCGATCCTGCTGCTCCTGCTGCCGATGCTGCCCGGCATCGGCAAGGACGTCTACGGGGCGCGCATCTGGATCCAGGTCGGCCCGATGAGCTTCCAGCCGGGCGAGGTCGCCAAGGTGCTGCTCGTGATCACGTTCGCCGGCTACCTGGTGCTCCACCGCGACGCCCTGGCCCTTGCGGGCCGCCGGGTCGCGATGATCGACCTCCCCCGTGGCCGCGACCTCGGCCCGATCCTGGCGATGTGGGTGGTCAGCCTCGCGATCCTGGTCTTCCAGCACGACCTCGGCTCCAGCGTGCTGTTCTTCGGCCTCTTCCTGATCATGCTCTACGTCGCCACGGAGCGCGCCGGCTGGCTGGTGGTCGGTGCCGGGCTGTTCATCGTCGGCTCCTACCTCACCTACGTCTTCATCGGCCACGTCCAGGAGCGGTTCCAGCTGTGGTGGAACGTCTGGGCCCACTACGGCGCCCACACCGACGACAAGGGCCGACAGACCGTCGAGACCATGTTCCGGATGGCGTGGGGTGGCCTGCTCGGCCGCGGCCTGGGCCAGGGCTCGCCCTGGCGGATCTCGTTAGCCGAGAGCGACTTCATCTTCGGCGCCATCGGCGAGGAGCTGGGGCTGACCGGCG
>JAHEXO010000170.1 GCA_023252065.1 Nocardioides sp.
CGCCCCGGCGTGCGACGTGATCGGGGCGCCGAGCGCACCGTTCTCGAAGTCGAGGACGAGCTGGGGAGTCGTGGCCGACGCGGGCGGGACGGCCGCCAGGTCGAGGCCCACGGCAGCCGTCGCCAGGCCGCCCATCACCATGAAGCCCCGACGCGAGACTTCGTGCTCCCCGGCTCTGCGACCACCGCCGCTCATGCCCTCGCGCCGCTTCACCGGTTGATCCCCGAGGTCGTCTGCATCCAGGCCGTGTGCATCACCCGACCGTACGAAGCGACCCACGCACCTCAATCATCAAATGAGAGGAACCGATGTTTCACCCCGGCCGGTCGGCCAGGCGAGGCGGGAAGCCGCCCGTGGCGACCGGTCCCCAACGCGTCGGAGTGATCCGCAGCAAGGACTTGCCCTGCTCGGCCATGGCCCGTCGGTACTCCTCCCAGTCCGGGTGCTCACCGGAGATGTTCCGGAAGTACTCGACCAGGGGCTCGATCGATGCCGGCACGTCGAGGACCTCACACGTCCCGTCCACCTGCACCCAGGCGTCCCCGAAGTCGTCGGACAGGACCAGGACCGAGACCTCGGGCCTGCGCCGCGCGTTGGTCGTCTTGGCGCGCTCGGGGTAGGTCGAGATGACGATCCGCCCGTCGTCGACGCCTCCGGTGACCGGTGAGGCCTGCGGTCGCCCGTCGGAACGACTGGTCATCAGGACCATGTGGTGCCGGGGCCGGACGAACTCGAGCAGCTCGTCACGGTCGACGGCCGTCGTGGAAGCGATCGTCGGTGCCATGACGCCCATTCTCGCCGCTTCTTCCATGGGTGGGCAGCGTCAGCACCGACTAACTGGCATACAGACCGTCATCCTGGGGGTGTCCCGGGAACGGTCTGTATGCCAGTTAGTCGTCAGGGACCCGCCGCGGAGGGGCCGGCGGGATGACTCACCCCACGACGTCGTCGCCGGTGATCAGGTAGCCGGAGCCGGTGCGCTCGAGGTAGAGGCGACGTACCTCACGATCCACCTGGCCGTTGCTCTTGGTGTAGGTCAGGGAGACGTCGACGGCCCTGTCGCCGGCAGGTGCCGTGCGCCCGACCGAGACCGACGAGATCGTCGACCAGAACCCTCGATAGCTGTCGTAGCCGCCGATCTCGGACTGGAAGCCGGGTGACAGGGCCGACCAGGCGCTCCGGGTGTCCGAGGGCAGCGCGGCGTAGTAGCTGCGCACGAACGTACGCGCGTCCGCACCTCGCACGCCCTGACCGGCGGGGTGCCGGTCTCCTCCGGTCGCCGTCGTGGGTGACCTCGGCGTCGTGCTGGCCGAGTCGGACGCCTTCGGCGTGGAACCCTTCCGGGGTGCGTCCTTCGCCGACCTCGTGTGCGACCGGTCGGAGGCGGAGGGTTGGTCGGCCGAGCCGTGGTGGAGCAGGAGGAAGCCGCCCAGCGCCACCAGGGCGAGCAGCCCGATCAGCCCCGCCAGCATCAGCCTGCCGCCACGCGGACGGCGGCTCTGGCCCTGGGGCCGGTCGTCCGGCTCGTCGAGTGCCGGCTCGGCCGGGGTCGTCGCCGTCGACTGACGCGTGTGCTCGCGCGCGTGGGTCTCCTGGAGCCTCTTCAGCCCGTGGGTGGCGTCCTGCATGGACCATCGCGAGGCCGGGTCGGGGTCGAGCATCCGCGCGATCGGCTCGGTCAGGAAGCCCGCATGCTCCGCTCTCGGGGGCGGCGTCGAGGCGATCGTCATGAGCAGCGCCAGGGCGTTGCTCTGGTGGGGGTACGGCGGGTGACCCTCGACCGCGGCGTAGAGGGTGGCGCCGAGGGCCCAGACGTCGACGGCCGGTGTCGGGTCCTCGCCGCGGGCCAGCTCGGGAGCGAAGTACTCGGGCGTCCCGATCACCAGCCCGGTCTGGGTCAGCTGCCCCTGGTCGTGGGCCCGGGCGATCCCGAAGTCGCTGATCTTGGCGACCTGGTCGGCGGTGACCAGGATGTTGCCCGGCTTGACGTCGCGGTGGATGGTGCCGGCTGCGTGGGCCGCGGCGACTCCGTCGGCGATCTGGGCGCCGATGCTGACGGCTGCCTCCGGGGTGAGCGGGCCGTCCTGGCTGATCACCTCCCACAGCGTCCGGGACGCGACGTACTCCATCACCAGCCAGATGTGGTCGTCCTCCTCCACCACGTCGTAGACCGAGACGACGTGGGGATGGTGGAGCACAGCGGATGACCGGGCCTCCCGCATGGCGCGCGCCAGGTCGGGTGCCGTCTCGCCCGGCAGGAGGCCGATCTGCTTGACCGCGACGTGGCGGCCGAGCCGCTCGTCGCGGGCGAGCCAGACCGTCCCCATGCCGCCACGGCCGATCGACCGCTCCACCTGGTAGCGGTCGGTGATCGTGGTCTGCACTGCCATGCTGCCCTCGCTTCCTGACGAGCCGTACCCCGTGCAGCGCGCTGCACACGGTCGGGCGGCCAGGAGGCGGTCGGGCCCCTAGTCGTCCGACAGGAGCCGACGGAGGATCCGGGCCAGGTGGGCGCGGTCGGTCTGGCTGAGCCTCTCGAAGAGCCGCTCGGACTCCAGCCCGCGGGCGCGGCGTACCTCGTCCATCAGCGCGGTGCCGCGCGCGGTCAGCGAGACGAGGGTGGCGCGGCGGTCGGTGGGGTCGGGGGAGCGCTGGACGAGGCCCTTGCTCTCGAGGGCGTCGACCACCTCGGTCGCGGACCTGGGGGCGATGTGGAGGTGGTGGGCGAGCTCGGAGGAGCGGACGCCGCCCTCGTGCCCGGTCAGGATCCGGATCGCCCGCATCTGGGAGGGAGTGACGTCCCACGCGGAGAGGGAGGCCATCGAGGCAACGCGCAGCCGGCGGGCCACGGCGCCGAAGGACTCACCCAGGCCTTCGGTCGAGGTCTCGCGGATCATGGGAACAGAGTAGCGTTGGATGGTGTTGTAGCCTCATGATGAGGTAACCTCAGCATCGCGATGGGGGTGTGCCCCGCGTGGTTTCGAGACGGGCGCCAGAGCGCCCTCCTCAACCAGCGGCGCACGCGCCCCGACCCACACACTTCCAGGAGGACACATGGACTCCACTGCCGTGAACGCCGGCCGCGGGGGTCGGTTCCGTACCCCCGACAAGCCCAGCGCCGAGGAGCGGCGCCAGGCGGGCGAGGTGTCGCTGCGCCGCATCGCGCGGCTGTTCGCGCCGTACCGCTGGTCGGTGGCGGTCGTCGTCGCCATCATCGTGGCGTCGTCCGTCGTCGGGCTGGCGTCGCCCTTCCTGCTGCGCGCCATCATCGACACCGCCCTGCCCCAGCAGGACCTGCGGCTGCTGGTCTTCCTCGCCGCCGGGATGGTGGCGGTCGCAGCGATCACCTCCGTCCTCGGCGTCGTCCAGACCTGGATCAGCACAAAGGTCGGCCAGAACGTCATGCACGGGCTGCGCACCGATGTGTTCGCGCACCTGCAGCGGCAGTCGGTCGGCTTCTTCACGCGCACCCGCACCGGCGAGGTGCAGTCGCGGATCACCAACGACATCGGCGGGATGCAGTCCGTGGTCACCTCGACCGCGACCTCGATCGCCTCCAACCTCACCACCACCGTCGCCACCGCTGTGGCCATGGTCGTGCTGTCGTGGCAGCTCGCGCTGATCTCGCTCGTCGTGCTGCCGCCCGCGATCTGGCTCAGCCGTCGCGTGGCCCGGATGCGCCGTGAGATCACCGCGCGCCAGCAGCGCGAGCTCGCAGACCTCAACGTCACCATCGACGAGGGGCTGTCCATCAACGGAGTCCTGCTCAGCAAGACGCTGGGCACCGGCCCGTCCCTCGTCCGCCGCTTCAACGAGTCGAGCGCCCGGCTGATCGACCTCGAGCTCCGCTCGCAGCTGGCCGGCCGTTGGCGGATGGCCTCGATGAGCGTCATCTTCGCGGCGATCCCCGCCGTGATCTACCTCAGCGCCGGGCTGCCCGTGACGGCGGGCACGATGACGATCGGCACCCTGATCGCCTTCACGACTCTGCAGAGCCAGCTGTTCCGCCCACTGATGGGGCTGCTCAACACCGGAGTCTCCGTGGTCAGCTCGCTGGCGCTGTTCCAGCGCGTCTTCGAGTATCTCGACCTCACCGTCGAGGTCGACGAGCCCGCCGACCCGGTCGACGTCGACCTCGCGGCCCTGCGCGGCCACGTGCGCTTCGAGGGCGTCGGGTTCACCTACCCCGGGAACGACGTACCGGCCCTCGCCGGCATCGACCTCGACGTCCCGGCGGGCACGACGACGGCTCTGGTCGGCGAGACGGGCTCCGGCAAGACGACCCTCGCCTCACTGGTCGCCCGGCTCTTCGACCCCACCGAGGGCCGCGTCACCATCGACGGTGTCGACGTACGACGGCTCCGGCTCGCCGACCTCGCCGAGATCGTGGGTGTGGTCAGCCAGGAGACCTACCTGCTGCACGCCACCGTGCGGGAGAACCTCCGCTACGCCCGCCCCGAGGCCACCGACGCCGAGATCGAGGACGCCGCGAGGTCGGCCCGCATCCACGACCTGCTCGTGTCGCTGCCCGAGGGCTACGACACCGTGGTGGGGTCGCGTGGCCACCGCTTCTCGGGCGGTGAGAAGCAGCGCCTCGCGATCGCCCGCACCCTGCTGCGCAACCCGCGGATCCTGGTGCTCGACGAGGCGACCAGCGCGCTCGACACCGAGACCGAGCGCGCCGTCCAGCAGGCCTTCGACGCCCTGGCCGAGGGACGGACGACGATCACCGTCGCCCACCGGCTCTCGACCGTCCGGCACGCCGACCAGATCGTCGTCCTCGACCACGGGCGGGTCCACGAGCAGGGCACCCACGACTCGCTCCTCGCGGACGACGGCCGGTACGCCGCCCTGGCCGCCTGACCGTCAGCCGGTCGCTGCGGCCGCCTGCTCGACGAGCTTGGTGAACCTGGCCGCGTAGTGGGTGAACCCACCCGCGTGGCTCGCGGCCGGGAACGTCACGGTGGTGGCGTCGGCGCGGGCCGCCATGGCGCGCTGGAGGTTCGGGTCGATGACCCGGTCCGACCCGGAGACGGCGTACCAGCTGGGGATGCTGTGCCAGCCGACCGGCCCGGACGGCGTGAACAGGATGTCGAGGCTGGTCGGGGTCTGCGCGGCTGCGAGGGCCGCGGCCAGCTGCGGGTTCAGGTCCTGGGCGAAGTCCTGGCGGAAGTGGGCGGGGTCGATCACGGCCAGGCCGCTCTGGTCGAAGAGGAGATGGCCCGGCGGGAAGGGCGGAGCGAGGAACGACGGCGGCGCGTAGCCGACGCCGAGGTCGTTGATGGTCTCCCCCGCGTTGGGGACGAAGGCGGCGGTGAACACCAGGGCCCTTACGTCGGCGCGACCGGCCGACGCGTTGGAGACGACGAAGCCGCCGTAGGAGTGCCCGACCAGGATCTTCGGGCCGCTGACGGAGTCGAGCGCCGACCGGACGGTGGCGACGTCACCGGCCACGCCGTGCAGATCGAGCGCGGGCGTGAGCGTCGGGTAGCCGTCCCGATGGAGGCGGGCGACGACGTCGTCCCAGGCGGACGGGCCCGAGAACGCACCGTGTACGAGCACGATCGTCGGTCGGTCCCCGGAGCCGGCTTCCGCCGAGCTCGCCGGAGCCGTCGCCCACGCGGCGAGGAAGCCGACGAGCAGGACCAGGGTGGCGAAGAGGGAGAGCCGGGCGGTGGCGCGACGGCTGAGGGCAGGTGCGGACATGGGAGGTCTCCTGTGTGCGTTGGTCAGAGGGTGGTGATCAGGCCGCCGTCGATGGTGAAGTCGGCGCCG
>JAHEXO010000171.1 GCA_023252065.1 Nocardioides sp.
CGAGGAGTGCTGCGGCTTCGGCGGCACGTTCGCGGTGAAGAACCCGGACGTCTCGGTGGCGATGGGTGCCGACAAGGCGCGCCACGTGCGGGAGACCGGGGCGGAGGTGCTGGTGGCCGGTGACAGCTCGTGCCTGATGCACGTCGGCGGGATCTTGTCGCGGCAACAGTCCGGCGTCCGGGTGATGCATCTGGCCGAGGTGCTCGCCGCCACGGACCAGTCGACGGGCGATTCTGCGGGGCAGCCGTGACGAGCACCTTCGTCGGGATGCCGGCGTTCCCGGTCGCGGCGCGGGCAGCGTTGGCCGACACCCAGCTGCGGCACAACCTGGCTGCGGCGACCCACACGATCCGTGACAAGCGGGCCCGGGTCGTGGCCGAGGTGGGGGACTGGGAGGAGCTCCGGCAGGCCGGCGCCGACCTCAAGGACGCCACCCTGGCCCGCCTCGACGAGCACCTCGTGCAGCTGGAGGCGGCGCTGGTCGAACGCGGCGCGGTGGTGCACTGGGCCCGCGACGCGGCCGAGGCGTGCGCGGTGGTCGCCGCGGTGGCCCACGCCCACGGCGTGGACGAGGTCGTGAAGGTCAAGTCGATGGCCACCCAGGAGATCGGGCTCAACGAGGCCCTTGCTGCGGAGGGGATCGCGGCGTGGGAGACCGACCTGGCCGAGCTGATCGTGCAGCTCGGCGACGACCTGCCCTCCCACATCCTGGTGCCGGCGATCCACCGCAACCGCGCCGAGATCCGCGAGATCTTCGCGACCGGGATGGCGGCCGCGGGTCGCCCGGCACCCGACGACCTCACCGACGATCCCGGTGAGCTGGCGAACGCCGCCCGGCTGCACCTGCGTGAGAAGTTCCTGCGGGCGAAGGTCGGCGTCTCCGGCGCGAACTTCGCTGTCGCCGAGACCGGCACCCTGGTGGTGGTGGAGTCGGAGGGCAATGGCCGGATGTGCCTGACCCTGCCCGAGGTGCTGGTCAGCGTTGTCGGCATCGAGAAGGTCGTGCCCACCTGGCGCGACCTCGACGTGTTCCTGCGGCTCCTGCCCCGGTCGTCGACCGGTGAGCGGATGAACCCCTACACCTCGACCTGGTCCGGGGTGACGCCCGGTGACGGCCCGCAGGAGGTGCACGTCGTCCTCCTCGACGCCGGCCGCACCCGCGCCCTGGCCGACGAGGTCGGACGGCAGGCCCTGCGCTGCATCCGGTGCTCGGCCTGCCTCAACGTCTGCCCGGTCTACGAGCGCGTCGGCGGCCACGCCTACGGGTCGGTCTACCCCGGCCCGATCGGGGCGATCCTCAACCCCCTGCTGCGCGGGGTCGGCGTCGACGAACAGGTCGACTCCCTGCCCTACGCCTCCACCCTGTGCGGTGCTTGCTACGAGGTGTGCCCGGTCAAGATCGACATCCCGTCGGTGCTGGTCGACCTGCGCGCCCAGGTCGTCGACGCCCACCGCGCAGGACGCCGGGGAGGTCGGCCCAAGGCCGAGGCGCTCGCGATGAAGGGCGCGGCCTGGACCTTCGGCGACGCCCGCCGGCTGGGCGGCGTGGAGGCCCTGTCGGGGCTGGTCGGGCGGGCCTGGACCCGGTTCGGCCGTACGACGCTCCCCGGCGGCCGCCGCGCCCTACGCCGACTCCCCGGCCCGGGCGCCCGCTGGACCGCCGCCCGAGACCTGCCCGCCCCGCCGCGCGAGCCCTTCCGGGCCTGGTGGAGGCGGACCCGATCATGACCGCCACCCAGAGTGCCCGTGACGAGATCCTGGCCGCCGTCCGCGCCGCCGCCTTGGCCGCGGCCCCGCCGCCCGTGGTGACCGTGCCGCGGCGTACCCCTGGTCCCGACGCCGACCTGGTCGGCCTGTTCTGTGAACGGGTCGCCGACTACCGCGCTGTCGTCGAACGCTGCGAAGCCTCCGACCTGGCCACCTGGGTAGCGGCCGCTCTCGCCGACAACGCCCGCGTCGTCGTCGCCGACGGCCTCGACCTCGACGTGCCGGGTGCGGTCCGCGACGACGGGCTGTCCGCGGCCGACCTCGACGCCCTCGACGGAGTCGTCACCCGCGCCCGCCTCGGCATCGCCGAGACCGGCACCATCGTGCTCGACCACGGCCCCGGCCAGGGACGCCGCGCCCTCACCCTGGTCCCCGACCTCCACGTCTGCATCGTCGAAGCCGACCAGATCGTCGCCGACGTCCCCGACGCCTTCGCCCTCCTCGACCCCACCCGGCCCCTGACCTGGGTCAGCGGCCCCTCGGCCACCAGCGACATCGAGCTCGACCGCGTCGAGGGCGTCCACGGCCCCCGCACCCTCCACGTGATCGTGGTCGGCTGACGGGGGGCCGAGGGAGCCGGGTCCTCAGAGATCGAGCTTGTAGCCCAGCCCGCGCACGGTGACCAGCATCGTCGGGTGGGCCGGGTCGGCCTCGAGCTTGGCCCGGAGCCGCTTCACGTGGACGTCGAGCGTCTTGGTGTCGCCGACGTAGTCGGAGCCCCAGACCCGGTCGATGAGCTGGCCCCGGGTCAGGACCCGGCCAGGGTTGCGCAGGAACATCTCGAGCAGCTCGAACTCCTTCAGGGGCAGCTTCTGCGGCTCGCCGTCGACGGTCACCACGTGCCGCTCGACGTCCATCCGGACCGCACCTGCCTCGAGCGTCATCGGGGCCAGGTCGGGCTCGATCCCGCGGCGCAGCACGGCGCGGATGCGGGCGACCAGCTCGCGCGGCGAGTAGGGCTTGGTGACGTAGTCGTCGGCTCCGAGCTCGAGGCCGACGATCTTGTCGACCTCGTCGTCCTTGGCGCTGACCATGATCACCGGCACGTTGGAGACCGCGCGGATCTGGCGGCACACCTCGGTGCCCGGCAGCCCGGGCAGCATCAGGTCGAGCAGCACGATGTCCGCGCCGTTGCGGTCGAACTCGGTGAGCGCGTCGGGTCCCGTGGCGGCCAGGGACACGTCGTACCCCTCCTTGCGCAGCATGTAGGAGAGGGCGTCGGCGTAGCTCTCCTCGTCCTCGACGACGAGCACGCGGGTCATGGGGTGCCTCCCGGCAGAACAGTGGGCAGGACGGTGGACAGGTCAGCGAACTGGACGGGGGGCAGGTCAGCGGTGGTGCGGGTCATGCGTACTCCTCGTGCTCCTCGGGTCGCGAGCGGGGCAGGGACAGCGTGAACGTCGAGCCCTGGCCCTCCAGGGACCAGACCCGTACGTCGCCGCCGTGCGTGGCCGCGACGTGCTTGACGATCGAGAGCCCGAGACCCGTTCCACCCGTGGAGCGGTGCCGGGCCGGGTCGACGCGGTAGAACCGCTCGAAGATCCGGTCCAGCTCGTGAGGGGGGATGCCGATCCCCTGGTCGACCACCGAGATCTCGATCATGTCGTCGACCGCCTTGGTGGTCACCAGCACCGTGGAGTGCTCCCCGGAGTAGGCGACCGCGTTGGCGACCAGGTTGGTCACCGCGGCCGAGACCTGCTCCTCGTTGCCGAAGATCGACAGTCCCGGCTGGCCGCCGGTGACGACCGAGATGTGCTTGTTGCCGGCGTCCATCACCGTGATGTCGACGGCCGACTTGATCACGTTGTCGACGTCGACGACGTGGGGCGCCTCCAGCGGCTCGTCGGTCTGCAGCCGGGAGAGCTCGATGATCTGCTGCACCAGACGCGAGAGCCGGTCGCTCTCGGTGAGCATCCGGTGGGCGAAGCGCTCGACGGCCTCCGGGTCGCCCTTGGCGTCGGCCACCGCCTCGGCGAGCAGCTTGATCGCGCCGACCGGGGTCTTCAGCTCGTGGGAGACGTTGGCCACGAAGTCACGGCGGACCGCCTCGACCCGACGCTCGCGGGTGCGGTCCTCGACCAGGACCAGGACGAGTCGCGAGCTCAGCGGCGCGACTCGTGCTGTGACGGTGCGGGCCGGCCCCGTGGGACGCGGCAGGGTCAGCTCGACCTCGCGGATCTGGCCGTCGCGCCGGACCCGCTGCACGAGGTCGGCCAGCTCCGAGACCGCCAGCCGCGACCCGCGGACCAGGCCGAGGGTGACCGCCGGCACCGAGGCCTTCACCACCTCGTCCTCGTCGTCCACGACCACCGCGCTGCTGCGCAACACCGACAGGACGGTCGCGATGCCAGGCGGCAGGAGGGGGTCCTCGGTCGGGGTCTCGGGCTCCTGCTGGCGCTGGCTGACCGACCAGGCCAGGAACGCTCCTCCGGCGACGACTGCCCCGATGAGCGCGGCCAGGAAAGCCTGCGTCGTGGGGCTCACAGGCTGATCGTACGCAAGTGGTCACCCAGAGTTCGCCGAGGAGAGCCCGCGCGGGCGACTGTTCACGCCGCGTTCACGGACCGACCCCGTCTCGTCACCTCGGCCGCCTACGGTGGGGGCATGCGTGAAGCGTTCCACGAGCAGCTCGATTCGATCTTCGTCGACCTCTCCGAGATCTGTCAGGAGGTCGAGACCGCCGTCCGGCACGCCACCCGCGCCTTGTTGGACGGCGACGCGGAGGTGGCCGAGCAGGTCATCGCCGCCGACGACAAGATCGACAGGGCCCGCGAGCGGGTCGAGGACACCGCGTTCTCCCTGCTCTCCCTGCAGCAGCCGGTCGCCGGCGACCTCCGGGTCGTGGTCTCCGCGCTCCGGATGGTCAGTGAGCTCGAGCGGATGGGCGACCTCTCGGTCCACGTCGCGAAGATCGCGCGGCTCCGGGTGCCCGAGATCGCCGTACCGGAGGAGGCGCGGCCGACCGTCGCCCGGATGGGCGCCGTGGCAGAAGACATGGTCCGCCGGGTGGCCGCCGTGATCACCGACAAGGACGTCGAGGCCGCCATAGAGCTCGGCCGCGACGACGAGGAGATGGACCAGCTCCGGCGCAGCAGCTTCACCCAGCTGCTCGGCGACGACTGGCAGTACGGCGTCGAGGCGGCGGTCGACATCGCCCTGCTCGGCCGCTACTACGAGCGCATCGCCGACCACGCCGTCTCGGTCGCCAACCGCGTGGTGTTCGTGGTCACCGGCCAGTACCCGGTCGCCACCGACGCCTGATCGCCCGGACAGCGACCGGCCGGGCGAGCGGTCAGCGGCCCTGGTTGGCGACGGCCGCGGCGGCCGCAGCTGCGGCGTCCGGGTCGAGGTAGCGCCCGCCCTTGACCGTGGGTCGCAGTGAGTCGTCGAGCTCGTAGACCAGGGGCATGCCGGTGGGGATGTTCAGCGCCGCGATGTCCTCGTCGCTGATGTCGTCGAGGTGCTTGACGATCGCGCGCAGGCTGTTGCCGTGGGCGGCGACCAGCACGGTCTGCCCGGTGCGCAAGTCGCCGGCGATCGGCCCGTCCCAGTAGGGCAGCATCCGGCCGATCACGTCCTTGAGGCACTCGCTGCGCGGCAGCTCGGCGCCGAGGTCGGCGTAGCGGAGGTCGTGGGCCTGGGAGAACTCGTCGTCGTCGTCGATGGGCGGCGGCGGTACGTCGAACGAGCGGCGCCAGAGCATGAACTGCTCCTCGCCGTACTGCTCGAGCGTCTGCTTCTTGTTCTTGCCCTGGAGCGCGCCGTAGTGGCGCTCGTTGAGCCGCCAGCTGCGGCGGACCGGGATCCAGTGCCGGTCGACGACGTCGAGCGCGGAGTTGGCGGTCGTGATCGCGCGCCGCAGCAGCGAGGTGTGGACCACGTCGGGCAGGATGCCCGCGTCGCGGAGCTGCTCCCCGCCGCGCAGGGCCTCAGCCCGGCCCTTGTCCGACAGGTCGACGTCGACCCAGCCGGTGAAGAGGTTCTCGGCGTTCCAGG
>JAHEXO010000172.1 GCA_023252065.1 Nocardioides sp.
TCGCCGCGAAGCTGCGGCAGCAGGGGCTGCGGCCGACACCGGTCGCGATCGACAAGGAGCTGGCGCGCTTCGAGCGGCTGGCGGCGGCGCTCACCGCCATCGACTCCGTGCGCAGGGCCGGCGGCACGGTGCACTACCACTCGGTCGACCTCACCGACCCCGATCAGGTCGCACGGGTGATGGCTCACGTGCGGGCTTCCAGCGACCGCATCGACCTGCTGCTGCACGCGGCCGGTGTCGAGGTGAGTCGCACCCTGCCCGACAAGGAGCCTCGGGAGTTCGACCTCGTGCTGGGCGTCAAGGCGGACGGTTGGTTCAACGTGATGAAGGCCGCCGGAGACCTGCCCATCGACACCAGTGTCGTCTTCTCCTCCGTGGCCGGTCGGTTCGGCAACGCGGGCCAGTGCGACTACGGGGCCGCCAACGACCTGCTGTGCAAGCTCACCAGCGGCATGCGGCGTAGCCGGCCCCAGACCCGCGGCCTGGCAGTGGACTGGAGCGCGTGGGGTGGCATCGGGATGGCGACCCGGGGCTCCATCCCCAGGATCATGGAGCTGGCGGGCGTGGAGATGGTCCCGCCCGAGGCGGGCGTCGCCTGGATCAGGAGAGAGCTCACCGCGCACGACTTCCGGGGCGAGGTCGTCGCCGCAGGAGCGCTCGGACGGCTGGCGGACGGCTACCACCCGACGGGCGGCATCGAACCGTCGTCCCTCGTGTCATGGGGCAGTGACCTCGCGGGCGAGATCGTCGAGGCGAACCTGCTGGACGGCCTGGTGGTGCGGACGACGCTCGACCCGGCGGCGCAGCCGTTCCTGGACGACCATCGGATCGAGGGGATCCCGGTGCTCCCAGGAGTGATGGGGATGGAGTTCTTCGCCGAGGTGGCCCGGCTCCTGGCTCCGGAGCGGTATGTGGTCGCGGTGGAGGACGTCGACTTCCTGGTGCCGGTGAAGTTCTACCGGGACCAGCCAAGGGCCCTGACCGTCACTGCGCGAGTGCTGCCCGAGGGCGCCGACCTGGTCGCCGAGTGCCGCCTCGAGGCCGAGCGGAGCCTTCCCGGCAGCGAGGCACCACAGCGCACGGTGCACTTCACGGGCTACGTACGGCTCTCGTCCGTTCCACCCACGGTCGATCACGCGACGCCGGTGGCGAAGACCCTGGACGCTGCGGTGATCGCGCCGTCGGAGGTCTATCGGCTGTACTTCCACGGCCCGGCCTACCAGGTCGTCGCGGAGGCGTGGCAGGAGGACGGCGCCGCCGCCGGGCGCTTCGCCGAGCACCTTCCGCCCGACCAGGTTCCCGCCACGACCACCCTTCTCGGCCCGCGACTCGAAGAGCTGTGCTTCCAGGTCGCCGGCCTCTGGGAGGCCGGCCGAGAAGGCCGGCTCGCTCTCCCGGCGCACGTCGACCGGCTGAGCGTGCTGGGTGAGGTGCCAAGCGCAGGGCAGGACGCTCTGGTGGCGGTTGCGCGGCCTACTTCGGGAAGCGCGGGCGTCTTCGACTGCGAGGTCCTCGACCCTGACGGACGGGTTCTGGTGCGGCTGGACGGCTACCGCACGGTGCCGATGCCCGGTTCGGTGCCCGACGACGTGCGCGCCCCACTCCGCGCGGTCCTGACGTGAGGACGCGAGGCACACGGTGAAGGCGATCACCAGACTGGGAATCGTCAACCGCGGTGAGCCTGCCATGCGTCTGCTCACGGCTGTGGCTGATCTCAACCGGGCCGAACGCATCCATGGCGGTGGGTCCCATCGGATCACGACGGTGGCGCTCTACACCGAGCCTGACTCCGACTCCTGGTTCGTGCAGGAGGCCGACGAGGCGGTCCTCCTCGGTCCTGCGACCTTCCTGGACCCGCACGACGGGCACCGCAAGTCGACGTACCTCGACGAGGCGGCGGTGGTAGCAGCCCTCGTGGCAGCCTCGTGTGACGCCGTCTGGGTGGGGTGGGGCTTCGTGTCCGAGCGCGCCTCCTTCGTGCAACGTTGCGAGGAGGCGGACATCGTCTTCGTGGGGCCGGACAGCGCCACCATCCGGGCTCTCGGCGACAAGATCACCGCGAAACGGCTGGCCGAGGAGGCGCGGGTCCCGGTGTTGCCTTGGGGCGGCGGTCCGGTCGACTCCCTGGAGGAGGCGGTCACGCAGGCCGAGCAGCTCGGGTACCCCGTGGTCCTGAAGGCGACGGCGGGTGGCGGCGGCCGAGGGATTCGCGTCGTCTCGTCGCCCACGGACCTGGGGGCGGCCCTCGCGTCGGCCCGTGGCGAGGCCGAGCTGGCCTTCGGAGATCCGACCGTCTTCCTCGAGCACTTCGTCGAAGCAGCCCGCCATGTGGAGGTGCAGATTCTTGCCGACGCCTACGGAACGAGCTGGGCGGTCGGCGTACGTGACTGCAGCATCCAACGACGCAACCAGAAGGTGATCGAGGAGTCTGCCTCCACGGCTCTGGCGCCCGGCACCGAGACCGCGATCCGGGCGGCCGCCGTCCGCCTCTCCGACGAGGCGGGCTACTGCAGCGTGGGCACGGTGGAGTTCCTGGTGGAACCCGTGACGCAGGAGTTCTACTTCATGGAGGTCAACTCCCGGCTCCAGGTGGAGCACCCGGTCACCGAGGTGACCACTGGCCTCGACCTGGTCATGCTGCAGCTGCGGGTGGCTCAGGGATACCGGTTGGAGGGCGCGCCCCCGGCGCCTCGCGGCCACGCGATCGAGGCACGGCTCTGTGCAGAGGACCCTGAGCAGGGCTTCGTGCCGGCTCCCGGTCGGATCGCCATGCTCCGGCTTCCGACCGGCAGCGGCGTGCGCGTCGACTCCGGCGTCCGCGAGTGCGACCAGATCTCCGATCAGTTCGACTCGATGATCGCCAAGGTCGTCGCCTGGGGACAGGACCGTGACGAGGCGCTGGCCCGGTTGCGTCGTGCCCTGGCCCAGACCACCGTCGTTGTCGAGAGCGGCACGACGAACCGGTCCTTCCTGCTCGGGTTGCTCGACCGGCCGGAGCTGGTCACGGGCGACTACGACAACCGCTGGCTGGACCGGATCACCACGTCGGGGGAGCACGTTCCTGCGCCGCAGCCGGTCGCTCTTCTCGCCGCCGCCGTCGAGGCGTACGCCGCAGACCACGCCGCGACCCAGGCGGCGTTCCACGCAGGCGCTCGACGGGGCCGACCCGAGACGCCCGAGACCATCGGCGCGCGGGTCCGGTTGCGCTATGCCGGAGCGACGAACCAGCTCTGGGTCTACCGCACGTCACCAGGCACCTTCCGAGTGCGTTCGGGGAACGTGAACGCCGATCTCGAGGTCGACTTCGTCAACGCCTACGAACGCCGGCTCCGTTGCGCCGGCCACCGCTACCGGGTCGTGGCGGTGACGCAGGGCGCCATGTTCCGGATCGTGGTGGACGGCACCACACACCGGATCACCCGCGACGACGGCGGCGTGGTGCGAGCCGGTTGGCCGGCGTTCGTGGTCTCCGTGCTCGTGCAGGCCGGTGACCGGGTCGCGGAGGGAGATCCGGTCGCGGTGGTGGAGAGCATGAAGATGGAGTCCACGGTCCTGGCGCCGTACGCCGGCGAGGTGACCGGGGTCGAGGTGATGCCCAACGCACAGGTGAGCACGGGCGCTCCCCTCCTCCGGATCCGGGAGACCGAGCCGGTGTCGGAAGGGGGCGACGCCGCTCCGCTCGACCTCTCGGGACTCGAGGCCCGTCCCACGGCCGGGACGCCACCGTGCGAGCGGGTGTACGGGTCCTTGCGTCGATATCTGCTCGGGTACGACCTCGACCCGGCGATGGTGAGGCGGCTCCTGGTCGAGCAGCGCAGGCTCGGCGAGATCAGTCCACCGGCGGACGCCGGACTGCTGCGGTGTGAAGACGGACTCCTCGACCTCTTCGCAGAGGTCAGTGCGCTCTACCGGCCGAGGACCGACAGGGCTGCCGACGAGCTGACGTCGACCAGCACCCAGGAGTTCCTGCTGGCCTACCTGCAGTGGCTCGACCCCGAGCGCGCCGGACTTCCCGACGCCTATCGCGAGCGTCTGGTGGTGGCCCTGGCGCGCTACGGGGTCGTCGGTCTCCAGCGCACGCCCGCGCTGGAAGCCGCCGTCGTCTGGATGTTCCGGTCCTTCAGCCGGGTCGGCGAGCTCGCGCCCGTCGTGGTGTCGATCCTCGAACGTCGGCTCCGGGCCAGAGAGCAGCTCGCACCCCTGGCCGGCGAGGACGTGCGCGCCCGCTTCGACCGGTTGGCGTCCCAGGTGCAGCACGGGGCCATCGCCGAGCTGGCCCACGACGTGGTCTTCCGCTACTTCGAGGAGCCCGTCCTCGAGGCTCTGGTGGAGGCCGAGGACAGGGCCACCGAGCAGGCCCTGGGCGTCGTCGAGGCCGACCCCGTCGGACCCGCCAGCGCCGAGGCGGTCGAGCGTCTGGTCAGGTCCCCCCACCCTCAGCGTGGCGCGCTGCTGCGCCACTGGCTGACCACCACCGATCTCGACTTCCAGAAGGTGTTGCTCCAGATCTACACCCGGCGGTACTACCGCATCCGCGAGCTGAGGGACCTGGGGTTCGACGAGCGCGAGGGCCGGATTCTGTGCGCCGCGGACTACGACTGGGAGAACAAGCACATCCACCTCGTCGTGGCCTACACCGCGCTGGACGACCTCCCGCGGGTGGCCGGCGCAGTCGCCGCGCACCTGAGCTCCGTCCCCGAGGATCGACAGGTCACGGTGGACCTGACCGCATGGCGCACAGGGGCGCACACCTCGGTCGAGGAGACGGCGCCCGTGGTGGAGGACCTGCTGGCGCGGTGCGACTTCGGCCGTACGCCGTGGCGCGTGGACGTCACGGTGACCACCACCCACGGTGACGAGGCCGAACACGTCCGGACGCTGCACCTGAGCTATCGGCCCAGGGCAGGCGGTGGCCTGCTGGAGGACCCGCTCTACCGCAACCTGCACCCCATGCTCGCCAAACGGCTCGACCTGTGGAGGCTGGCGAACTTCCGCCTGGAGCGCCTGGCCTCCGCGGAGGACGTCTACCTCTTCCACGGCATCGCGCACGACAACCCGAAGGACACCCGGCTCTTCGCGTTGGCCGAGATCCGAGACCTCACGCCGGTCGTGGATGCTGCGGGCGGACGCTCCTACCCCTGGCTGGGGCGGATGGGCGTGCAGTGTCTGGCGGCCATGCGGTCGGCGCTGGCTGCCTTTCCGGCACGCGACCGGCCCACCTCGAACCGGATCGTGCTCTACGTCCGGCCTCTGTGGGACGTGCCCCGTGGCGCGTGGCCCGACCTGGCCCGCAGCTTCGCCCCGCTCGCCGTGTGTGTGGGGCTCCAGAAGGTGCTCCTGCGAGTCCGCCTCCCGCAACCGAACGGGTCGGTGAGCGAGGTGGTCCTGGACGTTCAGGGCGTGGGCGAACAGGGTGTGACCGTGCTCGAGCGACCGTCGCGCAACGAGCCGATCCGCCCGCTCACGCCGTACCGGCAGAAGGTCCTGCGAGCACAGCGGTTCGGGGTGCCCTACCCGTACGAGATCCTGCGGATGCTGACGGCCCGGCCCGACGCGTCCGCCGAGTTCCCGCCAGGAACGTTCGTCGAGCACGACCTCGACGCCGAGGGCCACCTCGAACCGGTGACGAGGGAGCCAGGGCTCAACACGTCTAACGTCGTCGTGGGCGTCCTCACCAACCGCACGGCGAAGGTGCCGGAAGGGATGAGCCGCGTCGCCCTCCTCAGCGACCCGACTCGCGGGCTGGG
>JAHEXO010000173.1 GCA_023252065.1 Nocardioides sp.
TCGCTGACATCGACGCTTCGAAGGAGCGGCTCGTCGGCAAGGGTCTCGCGTGGGTCGGCATCGCCCTGGGCGTCTTGGGAACGGTCGGCAGCGTGGGCGGCCTCACCTGGTACGGGATACACCGGTAGCGCCGAAGACCTGGTCAGAGCCGGACGGGTCGGGCGCTCCAGGCTCGGCCGGTGTGCAGCGCGCAGGCGAGGGTGAGAGCGTCGGTCACCGGCAGCAGCCAGAGACCGATCGTCAGCATCGACAGCAGGGTGAAGACGCCGAGGAGGCACACGCACACCCACGCGAGCACCGCGGCGGCTCGTCCGGACCGGGGCCGCAGGAGGGCGATCCCGACGAGCAGGGTGATCGCCAGTGGGAATGCCGCGGCGAACAACGCCGAGCCCCCGTTGACAGCGAGCAGGGTCGCCGAGGTGTCGCTGGTCGAGCTGGTCTGCCGAAGCACCTCGCCGGATCCCGCAGCCACCGTCGCGGAGCCGACGTAGGCGTCCGACGAGTAGACCGGCCAGGTGACGGCAGCCACGGCCAGGCCGACGCTCCACAGCAGTGCCGCGACCCAGGCACTCCAGATGCCGGCCGTGAACGGCCGCCACGCGTGCCGAGCAGAGGCGTTCATGGGCAGCACCGCCGATCTTGAGCACTCGCTCAAATCCCACGTTACAGGACGCAGGAACCGCCCATCCACCCTGCACGCCTACCGGATGGTGATGCCGGCGACCAGCCGCTACGCCCGTGGGGTCAGTCCCGCGGTCAAGGTCACGGTCTACGGCTGGGAGAACCTCAGCGATCGGACAGGCGTCAACAACCAGTGGATGGCGTGGGGAGCCACCGTGCCGATCAACGGCACCGACTTCCCCAGCTCTCTGGTCGCCTGGAACTCCGAGGACCCCGCTGTCGCCACGGACACCGCCCACATCGAGTACAACCTCGACCACAAGTGCCTCAGGCTGGCCGCCGTGTTCGGCATCTCCGACGACTCCGAGACGGGTGGTCAGGCCGAGGTCGACGTGCTCTCGGACGGCACGACCCTCTACACCAACACCTTCGACGTCGGGCAGAAGGAAGCCAAGACGATCGCGTTGGGCAGCCCGCTCAAGCTGCGCCTCGAGACCCACCAGACCTCCGCCACCGCGAACGGGTACGGCGTGTTCGGCACCGCTCGCGTGCTCTGCACGAAGTGACCTGACGACCGGGGCGCGGACGCGCCCCGGTGCGGGGCATCCCTACGAGCGCACCACCACGACGGGGCAGTGAGCGTGGTGGACGCAGTGGGCGCTCACCGAGCCCAGCAGCATGCCGGTGAACCCTCCGTGCCCGCGGGTGCCCACCACCAGGAGGTCGGCGTCTCGTGACCTCTCGATCAGGACCCCTGCGGGATGGCCGTGGGCCACGACCTGCTGGATGTCCGAGGTGCCGCCGAGCTCCGCCTTCGCGAGCGCGTCGGCCAGGTGCTGCTCGGCGACCCGCTGAGGATCGGGCGTCGTCGGCGCGACGCCTCCTTCGGCCGTGGTCAGCGGCGGGAGGTGCCACGCCGTCACGGCCGTGATCTGACCACCGACCCCCGCGACGTACTGCTGGGCCCACCGCAACGCCTCTTGTCCACACTCGGACCCGTCGACGCCGACGACGACCTTCTGCTGCCTGTTCTTCTCCACTGTTGCTCGCCTCACCCCGTTGTCGTGCCCCCTCACGACCCAGCATCCGCCGTGGCGCGCCGAGTGCCGAGTGCCGAGGGTTGATGCGTCACGAGTCGAAGGTCCCCTTGGTGCGGCCGTGGCAGGGTGGACCGATGAACTCGGTCCTCTGGCTCCGCCGCGACCTGCGGCGCCGCGATCTCCCCGCGCTCGGGGCGGCGAGCGACGCAGGCGGCGACGTCCACGTGCTGTTCGTGATCGACCCGGTGCTGTGGGACGGCTGCGGACCGGTCCGGCGCGGCTGGCTCGCCGCCAGCGTGCGCGCCGCAGCCGCGTCGTACGAGGGTCGCTTCACGGTGCGCGTCGGCGACCCGGCCCGGCAGGTCGCCGAGCTCGCTGCCGAGGTCGGCGCCGACGCGGTGCACGTCAGCGCCGAGACCACGCCCTACGGCGGGCGCCGCGACGAGAGGGTCCGGGCCGCACTCGAGGAGCGCGACGTCGAGTGGGTCGCCACCGGCTCGCCGTACGCCGTCTGGCCGGGGCGCGTGGTGAACGGCGAGGGCAAGCCCTACCGGGTCTTCACGCCGTTCTCCCGGGCCTGGCGCGAGCACGGCTGGGCGGCCCCGGCGGCCGCTCCGCCACGGCTCAGTCTCGGCGACGGGCTGAGCAGCGAGGACGCGGTGGAGCACCTCGACCGGGCCCTGGCCGACTGCCCGGTCGAGCTTCCGACCGCGGGGGAGGACGCCGCTCTGCGACGCTGGCACGACTTCCGCGACCAGCACCTCGGCGACTACGACGGCGACCGCGACCGTCCCGACCGCCGAGGCACCTCCCGGCTCTCGCCCTACCTCAAGGTCGGCGCCCTCCACCCGCGCACGATCCTGGCCGACCTGGCCGGCCACCGCTCGCGGGCCGCGAAGGTCTACACCGACGAGCTCGCGTGGCGGGAGTTCTACGCCGACGTGCTGCACTCCCGTCCCGACTCCGCCTGGCGCGACCTGCGTCCCGAGCTGGGCTCGATGCCCTACGACGACCACGACGACCTGGTCGAGGCCTGGCGCAAGGGTGAGACCGGGTTCCCGATCGTCGACGCGGGGATGAGGCAGCTGGCTCAGAGCGGCTGGATGCACAACCGGGTGCGGATGATCACCGCCAGCTTCCTCTGCAAGGACCTCCATGTCTGGTGGCCCGAGGGCGCCCGCCACTTCCTCGCCCACCTCATCGACGGCGACCTGGCCAGCAACAACCACGGCTGGCAGTGGGTCGCCGGCACCGGCACCGACGCCTCGCCGTACTTCCGGGTCTTCAACCCGGTCACCCAGGGCAAGAAGTTCGACCCCGACGGCGCCTATGTACGGCGCTGGGTCCCCGAGCTCGCCCACCTCCCCGGCAAGAAGGCGCACGAGCCCTGGTCTGCCGACGACGGCTACGACCACGGCTACCCCGCGCCGGTCGTCGACCACTCCGAGGAGCGTGACGAGGCTCTGCGCAGGTACGAAGCCGCTCGACGTTAGGCTGCGCGCGTGCAGATCTGGCGGTCCCTGGACGACGTCCCCGGCGACCTCGGCCCCACCGCCGTCGTGATCGGCAACTTCGACGGGGTGCATCTCGGCCACCAGCACGTCGTCCGCGAGGCGCGCGCGGCCGCCGACGCCGAGGGCCTGCGCGTCGTGGCGGTGACCTTCGACCCGCACCCGATGTCGGTGCTGCGGCCCGAGCACGCGCCCACCAGCCTCACCGACATCGAGAGCCGCGCCCGGCTGCTCGACGACGCAGGGGTCGACGACGTCCTGGCACTTCCGTTCGACCGCCTGGTGGCTGCCTGGAGCCCCGAGGAGTTCGCCGAGCGCGTCCTGGCCGGCGCCCTGCACGCCGCCGTCGTGGTCGTGGGGGCGAACTTCCGCTACGGCGTGCGGGCCTCCGGCGACGTGGCGACCCTGACCGCGAGCGGGGAGCGGCTCGGCTTCCGCGCGGTCGGCGTGGCGCTCGACGGCGGACCGCAGGTCTGGTCGTCGACCTACATCCGTACCTGCTTGGCGGCCGGAGACGTCGCCGGCGCCGCGCAGGCGCTCGGGCGGCCGTTCGTGGTCCGGGGCCTGGTCGTCCGCGGTGACCGGCGCGGTCACGAGCTGGGCTACCCGACCGCCAACGTCCCGACGCGCACCCTGGTCGCGGCTCCCGCCGACGGTGTGTACGCCGGGTGGTTGCGGCGGCTGGACACGGGGGAGCGCTACCCGGCCGCGATCAGCGTCGGTACCAACCCGACCTTCGAAGGGGTCCGTGAGCGGCGCGTGGAGTCCTATGTGCTCGACCGCGACGACCTCGAGCTCGACGACGTGGAGGTCGAGGTGTCCTTCGTCGACCGGATCCGCGGGATGGTCCGCTTCGACGGCGTGGACGCCCTCGTCGAGCAGATGGGGACCGACGTCGCGCAGGCCCACGACATCCTGGGCGTGCCCCGCCCGTGACGGCGACGGGGGAGGCTCGTCGGCCGGTCGTCGACCTGACCGACGCCGAGGCCCGGCGCACGCTCGTCCTCAAGTGGGGCACCGTCGCGTCCGACGTGATCCCCGCCTGGGTCGCCGAGATGGACTACGCCCTCGACCCCGTCGTGCAGGAGGCCGTGCTGCAGGCGGTGCGCGACGGCCTCACCGGCTACCCGGTCTATCCCGCCGACCCCGCGCTCGGGGAGTCATACGTCGCGTTCGCGGCGCGGCACTACGACGCCCGGGTGGCGCCGGAGTGGGTGCTCCCGGTCGTCGATGTGACCTCCGGCGTGCGGTTCGTGCTCGACGTGCTCTGCGACCCGGCACCCGTGGTCTTCCTGGTGCCGGGCTACTCCCCCCAGCTCGACGTGGCTGCGATCACCGGGCGCCGGCGGGTCGACCTCGTGGTGCCACCCGACGCCGCCCGCGCCGAGGTCGACCTCGACGCCCTCGACTCGCTGCTCGCCGCTGGGGCCCGCACCCTGCTGCTGACCCAGCCGCACAACCCGTGGGGGAGGGTCTTCACCCGGCCCGAGCTCGAGGGGATCCGCGACGTCGTGCTCCGGCACGGCGCCAGGGTGATCTGCGACGAGATCCACGCACCGCTGGTGCTGCCGGGCGCCACCCACACGTCGTACCTCCAGGTCGAGGGCACCCTCGACCACGCCGTCGCGGTGGTCGCGGCGTCCAAGGCGTTCAACACCGCGGGCCTGCGCTGCGCCCAGCTGCTGGTGCCGTCGGAGGCCGACCGCAAGGCCCTGACCGCGGCGCCGATGACGCGCAACGACTCCTGGTCACCGCTCGGCGTGGTGGCAGCGGTGGCGGCCTACCGCGACGGTGACCACTGGCTCGCCTCGCTCGTGGAGCGGCTCGACCAGCTGCGCAGCCTGCTGGCCGAGCTGCTGGCCACCCACCTGCCGGAAGTGCGGATGCGGCCCCTCGAGGCGACCTACCTGGCCTGGCTCGACGCCCGTGCCTACGGTCACGACGACCCGGCGGCCGTGGCGCTCGAGCGCGGACGGGTGAAGCTCGGCCCCGGCCACGACTACGCCCCAGGACTCATCGGGCATGTGAGGCTCAACGTCGCCACGAGCCCCGAGCGGCTGACGGAGATCGTCAGCCGGCTCGGGGCCGCGTGGACCTAGGACCGACCTAGGCGTCGAGGTCCTGCACGACCAGGGCCGCGATGGCCTCGACGTCGGCCTCGTTGGCACCGGACACCTCGACCGTGTCACCCCGGCCGGCCCCCAGGGTCATGATCAGCAGAGCCGAGCTGGCGTCCACGGGCTCGTCGCCGGGGATCCCGATCAGGACCTCGGAGTCGAGCTCGCCTGCCGCTTCGGAGATGATCACGGCGGGGCGGGCGTGCAGGCCGACGGCCGAGCCGACGACGACGGACTTGGTGGGCATGGGTTCTCCTTCGTGGGAATGGATGCTGGGTCGATGCTGCTGATCACACGGTCGCGACGTCGGTGTTCACCGGCCACACCGTCTTGGCGATGACCACGGCGACGGCTCCGACGACGACTACGACGGCCAGCGAGATCAGGTAGCCGGGGATGTTGTGCACCGCGAAGATCACGAAGATACCGCCGTGCGGTGCCCGGACACCGAC
>JAHEXO010000174.1 GCA_023252065.1 Nocardioides sp.
TGGCTCTCCATGTTGGAGATCATGCCGCCGGGGATCTGGCTCTTGAAGATCTCGGTCTCCACGCCGGTGATCGCCGACATGAACTGGGTGTAGCGAGGCCGGACCTTCGCGAAGTGGTCCTTGATCCGCACGAGCTTCTCGTCGTCGAGGTCGGTGCTGTACGGCGTGCCGCGCAGCATCTCGACCAGCGACTCGGTCGGGTTGTGGCCGGGGCCCAACGAGAGCGAGGAGATCGAGGTGTCGACGACGTCGGCGCCCGCCTCGATCGCCTTCATCAGGCTGACCAGCGTGACGCCGGTCGTCGCGTGGCAGTGGACGTGGATGCGGGTCTCGGCGCCGAGGTCGTCCTTGATCGCCTTGACGATGTCGTAGGCGGGCTGCGGCTTGAGCAGTGCCGCCATGTCCTTGATGCACAGGGAGTCGCAGCCGAGGTCCATCAGGTCGCGGGCCATCTGCACGTAGCCCTCGACGGTGTGGAGCGGGCTCTCGGTGTAGCAGATGGTGCCCTGCGCGTGCTTGTCCACGCGTCGTACGGCGGCGATCGCCTCGCGGACGTTGCGCACGTCGTTGAGGGCGTCGAAGACGCGGTAGACGTCCATGCCGTTCTCGGCCGACTTCTCGACGAAGCGGTTGACCACGCCGTCCTCGTAGTGACGGTAGCCCAGGAGGTTCTGCCCCCGCAGCAGCATCTGCAGGCGGCTGTTCGGCATCAGCTCGCGAAACGTCCGCAGCCGCTCCCACGGGTCCTCGTTGAGGAACCGGATGCACGCGTCGTACGTCGCGCCGCCCCAGCACTCGACCGACCAGTAGCCGGCCGTGTCGATGTCGGCACAGGCGTCGACCATGTCCTCGAGCGCCATCCGGGTCGCCATCAGGCTCTGGTGCGCATCACGGAGGACGAGCTCGGTGACCCCGATCTCCCGCGTGGTCGTCTCTGTCATGGCTCTAGCCTCTCGTAACGCGGGCCGGATGCGGAGAGCGAAGGTCCCGGATCCGGGGACGAACGACCCTCGTTGCCCTTCGCAGTCCGCACGGGGCGGTTCAGACCCACGTTAGGGTCGAGTCGTGAGCCGGATCTTCACAGTCCCCTTCTCCTCGGTGTACCCGCACTACGTGGCCAAGGCAGAGAAGAAGGGCCGTAGCCAGGACGAGGTCGACCAGGTCATCCGCTGGCTCACCGGCTTCGACCAGCCGACTCTCGAACGACTCCTGGCCGGGGAGACGACGTTCGAGGACTTCTTCGCCCAGGCCCACCTCAACCCGAACGCCTCTCTCATCACCGGGGTCGTGTGCGGGGTGCGCGTCGAGTCGATCGAGGACCCGCTGATGCAGCAGATCCGCTACCTCGACAAGCTGGTCGACGAGCTCGCCAAGGGCAAGGCCATGGACACGATCCTGCGCACCGCCCCGGCCACGTCGCGCTGAACGCACGCGGACGATGGGACGCGCTGGTCGTCCGGTCTACTCCTGGATGTAGATGACCAGGGTCTCGCCGAGCACGCCGTCGTACTCCATCGCCGCAGCGCCCGCGTCCGACTGGAGCGCCGCCATCATCGCGTCCATGTCCGGCACGTCCATGCTGATGCTGACGTGCGTGCGGTCGGTGGGGTTGACGAAGGTGCGGATGTTCGTGACTCCGAGAGGCCCGAAGAACTCGTCCCGCTTGGGCGAGGAGAGCCAGTGATCGACGTCCTTGACGTCGTGGGTCGCGACGATGGTGGGCATGGTTGCCTCCCGGTCTCGGTATTGGTCTCGGGTCGACGGCTTCGACCGCTGATCCACACTAGGTGGCCGGGCATCGTGGGACATGACATCGCTGGGCCAGGGCTGCGGGTGGCGATCCGGCAAGGCCGCGCGCCTGTGCAGACACCGATGTCGCTCCGCTGGCACGATGACGAACATGCGCCCGGGCGGCTTCAGGCTCCGACGCCGGCCGGAGGTCGCCGTCGCCTGGCTCCGCCGTCAGGTGCGTCGACAGCTGCGTACGCCGTTCGCCCCGGCCGTGGGCGCCGTCCTGCTCTTCTGGGCATCCCTCACGCCCTCGCTGCTGCCGCGCAGCCCGGTCTACCAGGGCGTGGTGGCTGCGGCTGCCGGCCTCCTCGGCTACGGCGTCGGCTCCCTCCTCGGCTGGATCGTGCGCAGCTGCGGTGGCCGGCTGAGGGGTCATGCACGCCAGCGCGCGTGGCTCGTCGTGGGCATCGCGGCCCTCGTCGGCACCGTGGTGATGTTGACGGCCTACCTCCGTTGGGAGAACCAGCTGCGCGACCTGGTCGGCCTCGACCGGATCGGCGTCGGCAGCCTCCTCCGGATGCTGCTGGTGGGCCTCGTCGTCTTCGTCGTGCTGCTGGCGGTGGCACGCGGGCTGAAGGCGGCCGGCCGGCTCCTGGGCAGGTTCGTCGGCCGTTTCCTCCCGCCGCGGGTCGCCACCGTGACCGGCGGCCTGGTCGTCGCACTGGTGGCCTACGTTCTGATCACCGGCGTCGCCACCCATCGCCTGCTGGAGAGCCTCGACGCGACGTTCATGACGGCCAACGACGAGTTCTCCACCGACGTCCCCGCACCTGCGAGCCGCTTCCTGTCGGGCGGCCCGCAGTCCGGCGTGACCTGGCAGGACCTCGGCCGGCAGGGCCGCGTGTTCATCGCCAACGCACCGACGCGCGCGCAGATCGCCTCGTTCAGCGGACCAGGGGCCAAGGCGCCGATCCGGGCCTACGTCGGCGTCGGCACGGACCGGACGGTGGATCTGCGGCAGCAGGCCGCAGAGGCCGTCGCCGAGCTCGAGCGGCTCGGCGCCTTCGACCGACAGGTCATCAAAGTCGTGACGCCGACCGGGAGCGGCTGGGTGAACGAGAACCAGGCCCAGGCCCTCGAGTACCTCTGGCACGGCGACACGGCCACGGTGAGCATGCAGTACTCCTACCTGCCGAGCCTGCTGTCGTTCCTGGTGGACGACAACCGCGCCGAGACGGCGGGGCGCCTGCTGTTCGACGACGTGTACGCGCACTGGAGCGCGCTGCGGCCGGGTCATCGACCGAAGCTCGTCGTCAGCGGCGAGAGCCTGGGCAGCTTCGGAGCCGAGGGCGCCTTCAGCGGCGCACAGGACCTCGCCCAGCGGACCGACGGCGCGCTGTTCGTCGGACCGACCGCCAACAACTCCCTGTGGAGCCGCTTCACCGCCGAGCGCGATCCGGGCACACCCGAGGTGCTGCCGACGTACGACGGCGGCGTGACCGTGCGGTTCGCCGACAGCCCGCCGGACTTCGCCACCGAGGGCTCCTGGTCCGCTCCCCGGGTGGCCTACCTCCAGCACGCGAACGACCCGGTCACCTGGTGGGACTGGTCGCTCGCCCTGCGCAAGCCCGCCTGGCTGTCGGAGCCGCGCGGCCGCGACGTGTCGCCGGCCATCCGCTGGATCCCGGTGATCACGATGCTCCAGCTCGGCGCCGACCAGCTGGTGGCCAACGACGTCCCGAACGGTCAAGGTCACCAGTTCGGTACGGCGCCGGCCGTCGCCTGGGCCGCGATCCTCCCTCCGCCCGGCTGGACCTCGTCGGACACCACCCGCCTCGTGGCCCGGATAGCCGATCGGCACGCGCCCATCAGATGACGCGGACCGCTCGACGTACGCCGAGCGATCGAGCTCGGCGCTCAATTCGGTGGTGCCGCGGGGTACGGCGCGCCAGCATGGGGTCGCGTGGGAGGTGGCCGATCGACGAGGTTGCGGCTGCAGGGCGGGTTGCCGCCGGCGGACGGGCTCACCGGCTCGGTCGTGGAGATCGCGTGTGACGAGTCCGGGTTCTCCGGCAGCAACCTCCTGGACGCGTCCAGCCCGGTGATCGCGCACGCCAGTGTCGACCTGAGCGCCGACGAGGCAGCTCGGCTGATCACGACACTGCGGGTCGGGTCCCGGTTCACCCTCAGCGAGCTCAAGTCCGGCCAGCTCCTCCGGAGCCGAGTGGCGAGCGAGTCATTCGAGTGGTTCCTTTCTGCCCTGAGCGGCCGCGCTCACGTGCACCTGGTCGACAAGGAGTACTTCCTCGTCACTCGGATCGTCGACCTGTTCCTGGCCGAGCCGTCCTATGCGGCTGGTACTCGCCTGACCCGGCAGCAGCGTCCGGCTGCCCGCGCCCTCTACGAGGCCCGACGCGCGAGTGGTCCGGAGTGGGGAGCCTTCCTCGAGGCCTTCGTCGAGCTGGTTCGGACCAAGCGCCGGCGTCAGCCGGGCCTCAACCTGCTGGAGCGGTTCTTCCGGGCGCGGGATGCGCTGAGGGCAGGCGGGCTCGGCCCCGCGGCCGACGTCGTCCTGGACGAGCTCACGCCTGATCGGGTCCAGGCGATCGTGACGCGACTGATCGACGACGACCGCTCGATCCCTCCGCCTCTGGAGCCGATGTTGCCTGCGGTGGCCGAGACCGTCCTGTTCTGGAGCGGCGCGCGGCGTCAGGTGCTGGTCGTGCATGACGAGCAGAGCGCACTCACCGCTGACCGGTTGCGGCGCCTCCAGCAGGTGCTGGCCGACGGCGCCGACGTGTCGCCGTTCGCCGGCCTGGTCGCGGTCGACTCCCGGGACGACCCACGGGTGCAGGTCGCCGACCTGCTGGCCGGGATCGCGCGACGGCTCGCCGAGAACGGCGAGGGAAGGCCGGCCGAGCGCGATCTGTCGTCGACCTCCCTGCTGGATCCCGAGCGGTGACGCAGTCCCCGGGTAGGGGAAGATGATCGCGTGCCGAGCCATCGTGTCGCCGTGGCCGCCACCGGCCGGCAGGCGCTGGCCGCAGGGCTGGGCGTGGTCGACGACGGTGGCAACGCTGTCGATGCCGCCCTCGCGTCGGCGTTCGTGACCCTTGCCACCGAGCCCGGGATCGTCAGCCTCGCCGGCGGCGCCTACGTCGCCGTGTGGCCCGTCGACGGCGACCCCGTCGTGGTCGACGGCAACGTCGAGATGCCCGGTCGCGGAGGCGACGACGCCCGAGTGGGGAACGGGATCCGCGAGCTGTTCACCGACTACGGCGGCGGCGTGACGATGTTCGTCGGCGCCGGCTCGGTCGCCACCCCCGGCATCGTCCCTGCGTTCGCGGTCGCGGCCGAGCGGTATGCCCGGCTGCCCTGGGCCCGGTTGGTCGCCCCGGCCGTCGAGGCCGCCAGGAGCTATCCGCTGGGTTCCGCTGCCGGGCGCTATCTCGGCCACGTGGCCGACACCCTCTTCGCCGAGGACGACGAGGCTCGGGCTCTGGTCACCGGGCCGGACGGCAAGGCGTTGCAGACCGGTCAGACAGGGACGAACGAGGCGCTCGCGGACACCCTGGCGCGACTGGCCGCAGAGGGTCCCGAGCTGTTCGCGGGGGGCGATGTGGGTCGCGCCCTCGTGGCGGCCATGACCGAGCAGGGTGGCTTGATCACCGCCGACGACCTGGCCGCCTACGAACCGGTCGTGCGCGAGGCGCACACGCTCACCGTGGGCGACTGGGAGGTCGCGACCAACCCGCCGCCGTCCGTGGGCGGACCGATGCTGGCGGTGATGCTCGGCGAGCTGGCCCGGCGCGCGCACTGGACGTGGGACGACGCGATCGAGATCCAGCGCAGGGTGCTGGGCTACCGCGCCTCGGTCCACGACCTCTCGCCCGACCTGGAGGCAGACGGTTTCGACCTGCTGGCAGCGATCGGCGAGCGCGGCCTCGACGCCCTGCACGGCTCGTCGTCCACGGCCCACGTCTCGGCGGTC
>JAHEXO010000175.1 GCA_023252065.1 Nocardioides sp.
CGGAGGGTGGCCATGACCCGGACGCCCGGGCCGAGACCGGCCCGGATGCGGTCGGCCGCCTCGGGAGTCCAGAGGTACTCGGGGCACACCTCGCCGATCACCTTGGCGTGCGGCGGGGCGGACTGGAACTGGCGGGCGTACCAGTCGAGTCCGCGATCGTGGAACCGCGAGAAGAAGTACAGGTCCTTGGCCTCGCTGAGGAACGCCTCGGGGTGAGTCGACAGGGCCTCGTGCACCCACGTCGACCCCCCCTTGCCGACGCCGACGTGCAGGAAGTTCGGGAGGGTGCTCATGACGTACCTCTGCTCATGTGATCCCCCGACCGAAGCGCTGCGCGACCTGGAGGACGCGGTCCGGGGAGACGCTGGTGGTGATCTGGAGCAGCGCCAGATAGGCGTACGGCGCGCGGTACCACCGCCGCAGGGAGCGCGCGACGTACCGGGCTGCGGGGCGGCGGTCACCGGCGTTGGAGTAGGCCCAAGCGATCTGGCCCAGGATGCGGGCATGGCCGCGCGGTGACGACTCGATCTCGGGGTGCTTGGCCAGCAGCATCTCCAAGGCAGCCGCCTTGGTGCGTGCGGTCTCCGCACCCTGGTACCAGGAGCGGCCGTTCTTGCGGATGTCGGCCAGGGGCTCGACGACGCACCCGACCTTGCCGACGGCGGAGCGCCTGAGCACCCAGTCGTAGTCCTCGTCGCTCCCCCGGGGCAGCTCCTCGTCGTAGCGGCCGGCCTTCTCCGCGGCCGGGCGGCGCATCAGCAGCGTCGAGGAGTGCAGCTCCTTGACCCGGTTGCGCAGCAGGAGCTCGCGGTCGATCACCTCGGCCCGGGCGGGCCAGTCGACCGACCGGCCGGGGAACAGGAGCCGGAGACCGCTGCCGACGACCACGAGGTCGGGGTCCGCCATCAGCCGCGAGACCTGCTTCTCGAGCTTGGTCGGGTGCCAGACGTCGTCGTCGTCGCACGAGGCGACCAGGTCGCCCGCCGCACGGGCCATCCCACAGTTCCGGGCCCCTGCCAGGCCCGGTGTGCCGGTGTTGGTGACCACCTCGATCCGCCGGCCGGGTCGTCCGAACCGGGTCAGCGTCGGGTCGGTCTCCTCGCGGTCGTGGACCACGATGCACTCGATCGGGCCGGCGTAGGTCTGCGCCGCTACCGACGCGACGGTCTCGCGGACCAGCTCTGCCCGGCCACGGGTGACGACGACGACCGACACCAGCGGAAGGTGCGCGTCCTCCGGCGCACTGCCTTCGGCGGTCTCGCGGGTGGTGGTGGTCTGCGACATCGACGCTCCTGGTCCGGTGTTCACAGCGCCCAGTGCGGGCGCTGGTTGAGGAGGTCGGCGAGGTGCTCGTCGTGAGGGCGGAAGTGCTCCGCGAGCCCGCGTCGTACGTCGGGCTCCATCGCGCTGCCCGGGCGGGCGTTGTGCTGGTCGACGGTCCCGGGAACCCACGACCGGAGCTCGAGGAAGGACAGCAGGTCCGCGAGCTCCTGCTGGGGATGGGCGAAGAACGCCTCGCTCTGCATCACGTGGACCTGCTCCCGCGGGAAGTGCCGGAACACCCGCTCGAGCTGCTCGGCGTACTGGCCGCGGCGGACGTAGGCGTGATGGCGGTGGGCGAAGCTGTGGTAGCCGGAGTCGGCGACCAGCCGCTCCTCCTCGCCGTCGAGGCGCGCCTCCTCCAGAGCCAGGGCGCCGGCGAAGGTCGGCTCGGTCTCGAAGCCCCGGGCGAGCTCGTGCTTGTAGGCGGAGTAGGCGCGCTCGACCGGGTCCCGCAGCATCACGACGAGCTTGATGTCGGGGAAGTCGGCAGCGATCCGGCGCATCGCGCACGGGTGGAAGAGGTAGTAGGTGCACGCCTCGAACGCGACCGGGCCGCCGGCGTGCGCGGCCCTGAGCCTGGCGGTCGCCTCGAGCGGGAAGTGGCCTCGGTACCAGTCGAGCCCGCGGTCGTGCCAGAGCGTGTAGTAGTCGGTGCCCTTCTCCACGGGCGGTCGCATCACCTGGGGGTGTGCCGACAGCGCCTTGAAGATCGAGGTCGTGCCACAGCGCTGTCCGCCGACGACCAGGAACGACGGAGCCATCCGGGCCCTCGACGTCGCCGGGCCGAACCACAGGTAGGCGCGCCTGGCCGTCGGCTGGAGCGCGGGCGGGACCAAGCGCCGGACCCGGGCTCGGGTGCCGACCGCCATCACGAGCCGCCTTCGAGGAGGACGGCGCCCGGCGGACGGTGGTCGCGCGTGCGGGCGCACTGCAGCGTCATGACTCTCCCCCAAGAGCTCGAACCGGAGCACGCCGAACGTCGTACCCGGGCCCTGACGGTATGCGGCGGCGGCCATCGTCCGACTCACCGAATTTGGGGATCCCTGGAGGTCTGGTTACTCGAATTCGGTGATGTCGGCCGGTGTCACCCGCCCCTACTTTCGTCGGGACGGAAGGGGGGCTCTGTCATGACGATCGCGCCGGCTCCACGGCCCGCAGACACGCAGATCCGGGTCGTACCAGCATGGCCGGACGAGGCGACGCCCGTCACGCCGTCGGTCTCGTGGATCCGCCCGGGGCGCACCCTGATGGTGGCCTCCACCGGCGGCCACCTCGAGGAGCTGTACCGCCTGCGGCAGCGCTTCCTGCCCGACCTCGAGGACGTCGAGTGGGCGACGTTCGACACGTCCCAGTCCCGCTCCCTGCTCGCCGACGAGGTCGTGCACTACGTGCCGTTCGTCAGGCCGAAGGACCTCAAGGGGACCTGGCAGAGCAACGCCGAGGCCTCGCGGCTGCTCGGGAGCGGCCGCTTCGCGCGCGTGATCTCGACGGGTGCCGCCGTCGCCGTACCCTTCCTCGGCCATGCCCGGGCCTCGGGCCTCGCCGCCCACTACATCGAGAGCGCCGCTCGCAGCGCCGGCCTGAGCCTGTCGGGCTCGCTGGCGCGCAGCATCCCCGGCGTCCGGCTCTACGGGCAGTACCCCGGGTGGACGTCGGGTCGATGCCAGTTCCGGGGCTCGGTCTTCGACGGCTTCGCCGCCGGCCCGGCCCGTCCGCGGAGCTCGGCCGACAAGGTCGTGGTGACCCTGGGCACGCAGCCGGGCTTCGGCTTCCGTCGCGCGCTGGAGGCGCTGACCCGGGTCCTGCCCGAGATCTGTACGCCTTCAGCGAGCATCCTGTGGCAGATCGGGTCCACCGACGCCAGCGGGCTTCCGATCAAGGGCGTCGGCGTCGTCCCGGCGGACGACCTCGAGCAGGCCGTCGACGACGCCGACCTCGTGATCTCGCACTCCGGGGTCGGGACCGCACTGATGGTGCTGGAGCACGGGAAGTGTCCCGTCCTGCTGCCGCGTCGCCGGCGGTTCCGCGAGCACACCGACGACCACCAGGCCCTCGTCGCCGACGAGCTGGCCCGGCGCAACCTGGCGGTCCGGGCCGATCCGGACGTGCTCGTCGCGGAGGACCTGCTCGCCGCGGAGGCGATGACGGCGTCCGGGGTCGCCGACCCCCCGCCGTTCCTGCTCCAGCCCGACTGACGCGACTCTCACCGAGTCATCCCGGCGGCCTGTGAGCGGACCTTCGGCCCGTGTCGAGGCGGTCGGGCTGGGCGACCATGGGACGCATGGACGAGCCCAGGTTCCGCACCATCTTCGAGCCCTTCCGGATCCACTCGGTCGAGCCCCTGCGGATGACGACGCGCGCCGAGCGTCGTGGGTACCTCCGCGAGGCGGCGTACAACCTCTTCCAGGTGCGGGCCGAGCACGTCCTCGTCGACCTCCTGACCGACTCGGGCACCGGCGCCATGAGCCGGGACCAGTGGGCGGCGATCCAGCACGGTGACGAGTCCTACGCCGGCTCCCCGTCGTACTACGTCTTCGTCGACGCGGTGCGCGAGCTGTTCCCGTTCGAGCACGTGATCCCGGTCCACCAGGGGCGAGCCGCGGAGAAGATCCTCTTCTCGGTGATCGGCGGTCCGGGCAAGGTGGTCCCGAACAACACCCACTTCGACACGACGCGGGCGAACGTCGAGGCCACCGGCGCGACTGCCGTCGACCTCCTCGTCGCCGAGGGTCGCGACCCCTCCTCCGACCATCCCTTCAAGGGCAACATGGACCTGGCGGCGCTCGAGGAGCTGCTCGCCACCCGGGGGAACGACGTACCGTGCGTCTTCGTCACGATCACCAACAACAGCGGCGGCGGGCAGCCGGTGTCGCTGGCCAACCTCCGCGGTGTCCGCGAGGTGTGCGACCGCTACGGCAAGCCGCTGTTCCTCGATGCGTGCCGGTTCGCCGAGAACGCCTGGTTCATCCGGGAGCGCGAGGAGGGCCAGGGCGACCGCGACGTCCCCGACATCGTGCGCGACCTGTCCGCCCTGGCGGACGGGATGACGATGAGCGCGAAGAAGGACCCGATGGGCAACATCGGCGGCTGGCTCGCGATGAACGACGACGACCTCGCCGTCGCCTGCCGCAACACCTTGATCCTCACCGAGGGCTTCCCGACGTACGGCGGTCTGGCCGGGCGCGACCTGGAAGCCGTGGCCCAGGGGCTCAAGGAGGTCGTGCACCACGACTACCTCGAGTACCGGATCCGCTCGACCGCCTACCTCGGCGAGGCGCTCCAGAAACGGGGGATCCCTGTGCTCAGCCCCTTCGGCGGTCACGCCGTCTACCTCGACGCCCGGGCGCTGGCCTCCCACCTGGACCCATTGGAGTACCCCGGGCAGTCGGTGGCGGTCGCGCTCTACGAGACCGGCGGCATCCGCTCGTGCGAGATCGGCACCGTGATGTTCGGCCGGCAGCCGGACGGCACCGAGGTGCCTGCGTCGATGGACCTGGTCCGGCTGGCGATCCCGCGCCGTACCTACACCCAGAGCCACCTGGACTACGTGATCGAGGTCTGCGAGGAGGTGGCCGCGCACGCCGCCGATCTCCCGGGCTACCGGATCGCGGTCGAGCCCCAGGCCCTGCGGCACTTCACGTCCAGGTTCGAGCCACTCGCCTAGTCAGCGCCTACGGGCCGCTGGCGAGCTCCAGGCGGTATCGACCGTGTCTTCCTGACCGCCGGGCGGTCACGAACCGGTCGTTGCTCCCGCGGTTCCACGCCAGCGGGTCATCGGTGAACGTGAGGTTCATCGACACGAGCAGCGTGAGCTGGTTCGACCCCTGCCTTTCGTAGAGACGGTAGGACGTGACCGTCCCCGAGCTGATGTGCGGCGTGCCCTGGTGGCTCGTCGCTCGTTGGCTGCGCACCAGGTAGCGGCTGGCCCGCGTCGGGCCCTGGGTGGCCCACGCCCGCAGGTATCGACGCACGGTCGTGATGGCCGAGGTGACCTGGCGGCGGCTTGGCTTCGTCCCCCGCGGCTGTGGTCTCGTCGACGAGGGCGACGGTGTCGCCCCTGCGACCGACGATGACCCCGACGATGACCCCGACGCTGACCCCGACGCTGACGGAGCACGGGTGGGCGAAGAGCCGAGGGCGGGATGGCTGTTGCCGCAGGCGTAGAGAAGGACACCGGCGGCCGCGAGGCAACCGGCGTTCCGGAGCCGCGTGGAAACAGTCACGACCCTTCCCTTCCCTGACTGCGACGCACGGAGGGAGGGACATGGTTGCGCACGGCGGCGCCGGGACTCGCTCGTGCTAACCCGCCTCGCGGGTTATTCGACCCGCGGGCGATAGCGGATCCATTTCCGCGG
>JAHEXO010000176.1 GCA_023252065.1 Nocardioides sp.
GGGACGTCGACCACGGCGGGAGAGGCGACACCGGGCGTGAAAGACCCCTGCAGCTGCTGCTGGGTCACCGCGGCGCCCGGCGAGACGGGGGCGGCGTGGCGGGCGCGGCGTACGGCGCCCCGGTCGGCCTTGTTGCGGCCGACCAGGGACTCGCCCTCGCCGCCACCGCTGGCCGCGGGGTTGGAGAGGTCGATCTCCGGCTGCGCCGCAGCGGGCGCCGCCGGGGCCTCTCCGGCCTCGCCGATCGCGATGATCGGGGTGCCGACCGGGACGGTCTCACCCTCGGGCACCATCAGCTGCTGCACGGTGCCCTCGAAGGGCGAGGGAAGCTCGACCAGCGACTTGGCGGTCTCGATCTCCACCAGCACCTGGTTGACGGTGACGGTGTCACCCGTCTTGACCTTCCAGCTCACGATCTCGGCCTCGGTGAGGCCCTCGCCGACGTCGGGCAGCTTGAACTCAGCCATGGGTGGGGTGGCCTCTCAGAAGTCGAGGGTGCGGTCGACGGCGTCGAGCACACGGTCGAGGTCAGGGAGGTAGTCCTCCTCGATCCGCGACGCGGGGTACGGCGTGTCGAAGGCGCCGACGCGGAGCACCGGCGCCTCGAGGGAGTAGAAGCACTCCTCGGTGATCCGGGCCGCCAGCTCGGCACCCATGCCGAGGTTGACGTGAGCCTCGTGGGTGACCACGGCGCGACCGGTGCGACGCACGGACTCATAGACCGGGGCCAGGTCGAGCGGCGACAGCGTGCGCAGGTCGATGACCTCCAGCGACCGACCCTCGTGAGAAGCCGCCTCGGCCGCCTTGAGTGCCGTCTTCACGGTCGGGCCGTAGGCCAGGACAGTGACGTCGCTGCCCTGGCGGACCAGGCGCGAGCTGAACAGCGGGTCGGGCGTCGCGCTCTCGTCGAGCTCGGCCTTGTCGGCGTGGTACTGCCGCTTGGGCTCGAGGAAGATCACCGGGTCGGGCGCGGCGATGGCCTGCTGGATCATCCAGTAGCCGTCGACCGGGTTGGAGCAGGCGACCACCTTGAGCCCCGGCGTGTGCGCGAACTGCGCCTCCGGGGACTCGCTGTGGTGCTCGACCGCACCGATGCCGCCGCCGAACGGGATGCGGATCACGATCGGCAGCGGGGTCTTGCCCTGCGACCGGTAACACATCTTGGCGACCTGGCAGACGATCTGGTCGTAGGCCGGGTAGACGAAGCCGTCGAACTGGATCTCGACGACGGGCCGGTAGCCGCGCAGCGCCATGCCGACCGCCGTACCGACGATGCCGGACTCGGCCAGCGGGCTGTCGATGACGCGGTCCTCGCCGAAGTCCTTCTGCAGACCGTCGGTGATCCGGAAGACGCCGCCGAGCTTGCCGACGTCCTCGCCCATGAGCAGGACCTTGGGGTCGTCCTCCATCGCCTTGCGCAGGCCCATGTTCAGGGCCTTGGCCAGCGTGACCTTCTGCGCCGCGGGTGTGGTGGTCATCAGTGGGCCCCCTCGAAGCTCTCGAGGTAGGCGGCGAAGCCCTCGCGCTCGGCGCGGAGCTCGTCGGTCTCCTCGGCGAAGACGTGGTCGAACATGCTCATCGGCAACGGGTCGGGCATCGCCTTGCAGCCCTCGCGCAAGCGGTGACCGAGGTCGTCGGCCTCGGCGGCGACGTCGTCGAAGAACTCCTGCCCGGCCATGCCGTTGCGCTTGAGGTATACCTCGACGCGGGCGATCGGGTCCTTGAGCTTCCAGCGCTCGACGTCGTCGGAGAGCCGGTAGCGGGTCGGGTCGTCGGTCGTGGTGTGCGCACCCATCCGGTAGGTGTAGGCCTCCACGAGCGTCGGCCCCTGGCCCTCGCGAGCGCGCTGCAGGGCGGCCCGGGTGACGGCGTAGGTCGCGAGGACGTCGTTGCCGTCGACCCTGATGCCGGGGAACCCGAAGCCGAGGGCCCTTTGGTAGAGCGGGATCCGCGTCTGACGCTCGATCGGCTCGGAGATCGCCCACTGGTTGTTCTGGCAGAAGAACACGACCGGAGCGTTGTAGGAGGCGGCGAAGATGAACGCCTCGTTGACGTCGCCCTGGCTGGAGGCGCCGTCACCGAAGTGGGCGACCACGGCCGCGTCGCGGTCGGGGTCGCCGGTGCCGACGACGCCGTCGCGCTGCATGCCCATGGCGTAGCCGGTGGCGTGGAGGGTCTGGGCACCGATCACGATCGTGTAGAGACCGAAGTTGTTCTCATGGGGGTCCCAGCCGCCCTGGTCGACACCGCGGAAGAGGCCGAGCAGCTTCAGCGGGTCGACGCCCTTGCATCAGGCGACGCCGTGCTCGCGGTAGGTCGGGAAGACATAGTCCTGCGGCTTCAGCGCGCGGCCCGCGCCGACCTGTGCGGCCTCCTGTCCGAGGAGCTGCGCCCAGATGCCGAGCTCACCGTGGCGCTGCAGCGCGGTGGCCTCGACGTCGATCCGGCGGGTGAGCGTCATGTCGCGGAACAGGCCGCGGACCGTCTCGGCGAGCTCGGCGTCGGACAGGTCGTCGCCGAAGGAGAAGTCGGGGTGCTCGACGCGCTCGCCCTCGGGCGTGAGCAGCTGGACGAGCTCGGGGCCACCGTCCTGGTGGGCAGGTCCGAAGACCTCCGCGAGGTCGGGGCCGAAGCCTGCATGGGTCACGGGTGCTCCTTACGGTTCCAGGCTCGCGGGGTCGCCGCCTGCCTGCTGCCTGCTCGATGCCAGCCGGCGTACGTCGCGGGGTGGTGCGGCGCCGTGCCGGGTGTGACTGGGACCACATTCGTATCGTCAAACTTACCGGGCCGGGTGTGCGCGGCACCAATCAACCCGGACATCAGGCGCGGTGCCCGGCATGGGCCCGGCATGGGTAAGGTCCGTGCGGTCTTGGCCATTCACGTCTCGGGGTACCGCAACGACATGAGCATCGAGATCGGTACGACGGTCACCTGGCGCGCAGCGTCGGGTGAGGTCGAGGGCACGGTGACCGCGGTCCACCCACGCCCGGTCATTCGGCGGATCAACGGCGTCCGCATCACGCGGCTCGGCAGCCCCGAGGACCCGGCGTACGAGATCGAGCAGGACGACGGGACGCGCACCCTGAAGCTCGCCAGTGAGGTGCAGCCGCGCGCGGTCTGAGGACCGGCGGTGTGAGGATGGGCGTCGTGACGACTCCGGCGGCGACCGGCCGCGACCCGAAGTGGTGGACCCTCACGGCGGTCTGCACCGGCGTGTTCATGCTGCTGCTCGACATCACGATCGTGAACGTCGCCCTGCCGGATATCCAGCAGCAGCTCGACGCGACCCTGTCGGACCTCCAGTGGGTCATCGACGCCTACGCCCTCAGCCTGGCCGCCCTGCTGCTGACGGCCGGGTCGCTGGCCGACCTCTTCGGGCGCCGGCTCGTCTTCGTGATCGGCCTGGTGATCTTCACCATCGGCTCGGTCGCCTGCGGCGGGGCTCAGGACATCTTCTTCCTCCAGGTCTCGCGGGCCTTCCAGGGCATCGGCGGCGCCGCGATGTTCTCCACCGCTCTCGCCCTGCTGGCGGCGGCGTTCCACGGCAAGGACCGCGGCACGGCGTTCGGCGTCTTCGGTGCGACCACCGGCGTGGCCGTCGCGATCGGGCCGGTGCTCGGCGGGGCGCTCGCCGAGCATCTCTCCTGGCGCTGGATCTTCTTCGTCAACGTGCCGATCTGCCTGGTGGCACTGGCCGTCTCGCTGACGCGCGTCGTCGAGTCCAAGGACCCCCACGCCGGGCGACCGGACTGGTTCGGCTTCGTCAGCTTCTCCATCGCCCTGGCAGCCCTGGTCTACGGCCTGATCGAGGCAGGCAAGGACGGCTGGGGCGTGACCCGCGTCGTCGTGTCGTTCGTGGTCTCGGCGGTCCTGTTGGTGGTGTTCGTGATCAGCCAGGTGGTGCAGCGCAAGCCGATGTTCGACCTCGGCCTGCTGCGCAAGCCGACGTTCACCGGTGGCCTGGTGGCGGCGTTCGGCGTCTCGGCGTCGGTGTTCTCGCTGCTGACCTACCTGGTGATCTACGTCCAGAACGTCCTCGGCTACTCCGCGGTGGCGACCGGCGTCCGGTTCCTCTACCTGTCTGTCGCCTCGTTCTTCGCGGCCGCGATCGCGGGGCGCCTCAGCGAGCACGTGCCGGTCAAGTGGCTGATCGGCCCGGGCTTCGTGGTGCTCGGGTTCGGCCTCTTGCTCCTGCACGGCATCCAGCCCGACTCGTCGTGGACGCACCTGATCCCCGGACTGATCGTGTCCGGCGTCGGTGTCGGGATGATCAACCCGCCGCTCGCCTCGACGGCGGTCGGCGTCGTACCCGTCGCTCGCGCCGGCATGGCCAGCGGCGTCAACTCCACCTTCCGGCAGATCGGGATCGCCACCGGCATCGCGGCCCTCGGCTCGATCTTCAGCCGTCAGGTGGCCTCCGCGGTGCGGCCCGAGCTGTCACCCAAGGTGCCACCGCAGGCTCTCGACGGGCTCACCGCCGCCCTCTCCGGCGGCCAGGTCGAGCCCGCTGCCAAGGCTGCCCAGGCGGCCGCGACCCAGCAGGGCGGTGCCTCGGCGGGCCAGCAGGCCTACGACCTGATCCACCAGGTCGGTACGTCGGCCGTGGTCGACGCGCTCAACCACATCACGGTGATCGCGATGGTCGTCGCGTTCACCTCCGCCGCCCTGTCGTTCGTGCTGATCCGGCAGCGGGACTTCGTGGCGCGGGGTGGCCCCGAGGTGCCTGAGCGGGAGCAGGTGGGCTGAGAGCTCAGCGGATGGAGTGTGGCACGCGACGGCGGGGTACGGGCAGGACATGGCGATCCGGGTCGGTACGACGGTCAGCTGGGCATGGGGCAGCGCGCGGGCGGTGGGCACGGTGACCTCGATCCACCACGAGAGCGTCACCCGCACGATCAAGGGGAGCCGGATCGTCCGACACGGCACTCGCTCCGACCCGGCGTACGAGATCGAGCAGGAGGACGGCTCGCGGGTGCTCAAGCTCCGCAGCGAGGTGCAGCCACAGCGCTGAGCGTCACGACCAGGGTCAGAGCATGCCCTTCTGCTGCAGGAAGCGGCGGATGTGCTGACGCGGATGGTCCGACAGCTGCGGCCCGTGCGTGAACGCCGCGGTCGCGTACTCCAGCTCGGCGAGCCGGACGGCGGTCTGCTGGGTCATCCGGAAGTCGGTGCAGAACGACTTGATCGGCCAGCGGAGCCCCCTCACGTTGAAGATCGCGTCACCGGTGATCAGCACCTCCGACTCCAGCAGGAGGTACGACGCGTGACCGGGCGAGTGCCCCGGCGTGTGCACGACCCGGATGCCGCCGGCGAACGGGATGACCTGGCCGTCGGTGAACGTCTCGGCGATCGCGACCGGAGGGAAGCCGTTCTTGCCACGGGCCATCAGCCGGCCGAGCAGGAAGCTCTGGTCGCGCGGCGGGCTGATGCCCTGGCGAGCGAAGCCGGCGTCGGCCTCGTGGATGCCGAAGTCGCGGCCGGTCTCCTGCGCGACGTACGCCGCGCCGCCGGCGTGGTCGGGGTGCGCGTGGGTCAGCATCAGCCGGGTCACGTCGGAGGGTCCGGAGCCGATCGAGGCCAGGGCCGCCATCACCTTCTTGCCCGACTGCTTCAGACCCATGTAGATCAGGGTCACCTGGCCGTCGGCATCGCGCAG
>JAHEXO010000177.1 GCA_023252065.1 Nocardioides sp.
TCCTGATG
The DNA here is from genome assembly GCA_023252065.1 of Nocardioides sp. Next base: position 9 of record JAHEXO010000177.1, read on the forward strand.
GCGGTGGTCACCGGCCTGGCCGCCCTCTACACGACAGTGCTGCTGCGCGACCAGATCCGCGACGACGTACGACGTCCCCCGCGCGAGGTCGCCGACCAGGAGACCGCCGAGCTCGTCCTGCCCGTCCCGCCCACGGAGCTCTGAGGCGGAGCACGCGACACAAACCGGTTCGCACACTGTCGGAGGTCGGGCCTAGGCTCGACCGGCACGTTTCTCGAGGGGAGTTCCACGCATGAGCACCGAGATCGACGACCAGACCGGCGGCACGGTCGAGCACCCTGACGACGGGCGACTCGACAAGCGGGTGATGGTCATCGCCGGCGTCGTCGTCCTCGGCGCGGTGATGTCCATCCTCGACATCACCGTCGTCGCCGTCGCCCAACGCACCTTCCAGGAGACCTTCGGCAAGACCCAGGCCCAGGTGGCCTGGACCTCGACGGCCTACACGCTGTCGCTGGCGATGGTGATCCCGCTGACCGGGTGGGCGGCCGACCGGTTCGGCACCAAGCGCCTCTACATCCTCGCGATCGTTCTGTTCACCGCCGGCTCGGCGCTGTGCTCGACCGCTACGTCGCTGGAGATGCTGGTCGCCTTCCGCGTGCTCCAGGGTCTCGGCGGCGGCATGCTGATGCCGCTCGGCATGACCATCCTGACCCGCGCCGCCGGCCCTGCGCGGCTCGGCCGGGTGATGGCGATCCTCGGCGTCCCGATGCTGCTCGGGCCGATCTTCGGCCCGATCCTCGGTGGCTGGCTGATCGACGTCGCCTCGTGGCACTGGATCTTCCTGATCAACGTCCCGATCGGGATCGTGGCGGCGATCTATGCCTTCCTCGTCCTCGACAAGGACATCGTCGAGCCGTCCGAGAGCTTCGACTTCGTCGGCATGCTCCTTCTTTGCCCGGGCCTGGCCCTGTTCCTGTTCGGCGTGAGCTCGATCCCCGCCGCCAAGCAGCTGCACGGCACCATGTTCACCTCGCGGGTCGTGACCAGCTGCCTGGTCGGTCTCCTGCTGGTGATCGCGTTCGTGCCCTGGGCGCTGCGCAAGCACAACATCCACCCGCTGGTGCAGCTGCGCCTGTTCACCAACCGCCACATGACGGTCGCGGTGATCACGATGTCGTTGTTCGCGATGGCCTTCTTCGGCGCCAGCCTGCTGTTCACGCTCTACTTCCAGCAGGTACGCGGCGAGACCCCGCTCCAGTCCGGCTGGCTGGTCGCTCCGCAGGGCTTCGCCGCCATGCTCACCATGCCGATCGCAGGCTTCCTGGCCGACAAGATCGGTCCCGGAAAGGTCGTGCTGGCCGGCCTGGTCGGCGACACCGTCGGCATGGGGATGCTGGCCTTCATCGGCGCCGACACCTCCTACGCCTACATCATGACGGCGTTCGTGATCATGGGCCTGGGCATGGGCGCCACGATGATGCCGGTGTTCACCGCCGCCCTGGCCAGCCTCGAGCACCACGACGTCGCTCGCGGCTCGACGCTGATGAACATCACCCAGCAGGTCTCGGCCTCGATCGGTACGGCCCTGTTCTCGGTGCTGCTGACCAACGCCTACAACCAGCACCCCTCCACCAAGGTCACCCTGGCGATCCAGAGCGCGGGCAACGACAAGACCAAGCTGGCCCAGATCCTCCAGCAGCTCCGGCTCCCGCTCGACGGCTGGCAGGCGATCTACGCCCGGGGTCTGCACTTCATGGGTGAGTCGTTCGGCCAGGTGTTCCTGGTCGCCGCGATCCTGGTGGCCCTGTGCTTCATCCCGGCGTTCTTCCTGCCGCGCAAGCCGGCCGACCACGCGGTCGACCAGAGCGCCATGATGGTCGGCTGACCACCCCGTATCCTGCGCTGGTGCGACCCCGGGCCCTCACCGCTTTGCTCGCTGCGGCGGTGCTCGGCGTCGCGCTGGGCATCGGTGGCGGCCTGGCGCTCGACCGTGGGCAGCGGCCGGCTGACAACCAGCACCAGCCGTTCGCCGACCCGCTCTCCCTCGATGTCCCGCTGGTCAACCAGCCCTGCACCGGCCACTACGTGCTCGCGATCGGCAAGGGGGACGGCGTATCGGGCCTGGCCCCGGGCCTGGCCGCCAACCCCCAGGGCCACTACCTCGACACCCAGAAGTCCTGCGAGGTCCAGTGGCGGGTGGACGGCAAACCGACCCCACGCTGGGTCGCCTACCTGGGCCCCTACCGCTCGGGCTTGCAGGCCTGCCAGGTGCGGATGACCGCCGAGCACAGGGGCACCAGCGTGTCCAGGCTCCAGCACGGAAGCGCCGGTCCCATCCACTGCCTGTGCTACCTCGACTACAACTCGCTGCCCACGCTCCGGATCGGGATGACCGCCAGCGCCACCGACATCATGTGGGTCTATGCCCTACAGAACCTCTTGATCGAGATGGGCCGCGCCCCGGACACGAGCGCGACCGGCGTCTTCGACCTGGCCACGGCCGCGGCGGTCCGCGCGTTCCAGCAGCAACGCAACCTTCCTGTCACCGGGGTTGTCGACGCCGACACCTGGCGAGCCTTCCAGGACCGATGCGAGCTCTACGACCTGCCGTCGACGAACGCGTCCCCGTAGAGCACCGGCACCACCTGGCTCACGCCGTGGGCTGCGGCGAGCTCGACGTCGCCGGCGAAACCGGCGTCGACCAGCTCCCGGCCACTCGCGCAGCTCAGCAGAGCTTCGGCCAGGCCCGCTTCGACGGTCCGGAACGCCGCCACCGCCGCCCCCGCCTCCGGGCTCGCGTCGCGCCCGCCGAGCGCGGCGAGCACCGCGCCGGCGCCCCACAGGTCCTCGACCGCAGGACGCAGCTGGCCGTCTGGCCATCGCTCGCCGGCCGCGACCACCGACACCGTCTACGCCTGCCGGACGCGCAGCCAGTCGGCGACCGCCGCGGCGTTGCGCAGGGAGGCGCCGACGACCGTCACCCCTGCCTCGGCCAGGGCGAACGCGATCGTCGATCCGTTGGGGGACGGCAGCACGACGCGCTCGAGGTCCGAGGCGTCCAGGAACGACGCCGGGGACAGGCTCACCGCGTGCGTGGCCAGGCCCTCGCGGCGGCCGACCGCCAGGGTCGCGTCGCGCTCGGCGGCGTAGGCCGCTGCCTGCTCCGAGCGCCACGGGTAGGGATGGACGGCGACGCCCTGCTCGACGGCGACCGTGAGCGTCGTGGTGAACGAGAGGACGTCGACGACGACCGCGACATCGCCCGGACGGGCGTCGGCCACGAGGGCGCGGGCGCCGGCCAGGCCCCAGTCCAGCCGGCGGGCGTACGCCGTCTGCCCGTGCGCGATGGCGGTCACCGCGCCGCTCACCAGATGCGGACGCGTGCCTCGGGCTCGAGCCACAGCCCGTCGCCCGGCGCGGTGCCGAAGGTGGCGTGGAACTCGTCGAGGTTGCGCACGATGTTGGCGCGGAACTCCGGCGGGCTGTGGGGGTCGATGGTGAGGTACTGACGATCGAGCTCTGGGCGCCGCTTGCTGCGCCAGCAGTAGGCCCAGTTGAAGAACAGCTTCTCGGCGTCGTCGAGACTCACGTCACCGTTGGTGTGGATCGAGTAGGCCTCGAGGGCGATGGTGAGGCCACCGAGGTCGCCGATGTTCTCGCCGACGGTCAGGGCGCCGTTCACGTGCTCACCGGGCAGGGCGCGGGGTGAGAACCCGTTGTACTGCTCGATCAGGGTCTGCGCCTTCTGCTGGAAGCGCTCCTTGTCGTCGGGCGTCCACCAGTCGAGGAGGTTGCCGGCGCCGTCGTACTGCGACCCCTGGTCGTCGAAGCCGTGCCCGATCTCGTGGCCGATCACGGCGCCGATGCCGCCGTAGTTCTCCGCGGCCTCGGCGTCGGGCGAGAAGAACGGCTTCTGCAGGATCGCGGCGGGGAAGCAGATCTCGTTCATGCCGGGGCGGTAGTAGGCGTTGACGGTCTGCGGCAGCATCAGCCACTCGTCGCGGTCGACGGGCGAACCGATCTTGGCCAGCTGGCGCCGGGTCTCGAAGGCGTTGGCGACGGCGACGTTGCCGAGCAGGTCGTCGAGGGTGAACTCGATCTCGGAGTAGTCGCGGAACTTCTCGGGGTAGCCGATCTTGGAGCGGAACATGTCGAGCTTGGCGTAGGCCCGCTGCTTGGTCTCCTCGCTCATCCAGTCGAGCCGCGAGATGGACTGGCGGTAGGCCTGCAGCAGGTTGGCGACCAGCTCCTCCATCATCGCCTTCGACGCCGGCGGGAAGTGGCGGGCGACGTACTCGCGCCCGAGGGCCTCACCGATGGAGCCCTCGACGAGCGCGACACCGCGCTTCCACCGCTCGCGCAGCTCGGGGGTGCCGCTGAGGGTGCGGCCGTAGAAGTCGAAGTTGGCCTCGACGAACTGCGCCGAGAGGTACGGCGCGCCGGCGCGCACCACGCGGGCGGCCAGCCAGGTGCGCCAGTCGTCGATCGAGATCTCCTCGAGGGCCGAGGAGAGGTGCTGGAGGAAGGATGGCTGGCGCACGCAGGTCTCGGCGATCGTCACCTCGGACCCGCCGAGGTTGCGGATGAACGCTTCCCACTCGAACGCCGGGCAGAGCCCGTGCAGCTCCTCGAGCGTCGTCAGGTTGTAGGTCTTCTGCACGTCGCGGGTCTCGGCCCGCTCCCAGTGACCCTCGGCCAGCCGGGTCTCGACCGCCATCACGGTGGCGGCGGCAGCGGCCGGGTCGGCGTGCTCGACCATGGTGAAGATGCGGGTGAGGAACGCGACGTACTTCTCGCGGGTCTCGGCGAACTTCTCGTCCCGGTAGTAGGACTCGTCGGGGAGCCCGATCCCGCCCTGGACGAGGTTGACCAGGCAGCGGTCGGAGTTCTTGCCGTCCACGTCGACGTAGACGCCGAAGGGGCCGCTGCCGCCGATCAGCTCGAGCTCGCCGAGGAACGCCGAGAGGTCGCGGACGTCGCGCAGGCTGTCGACCGCGGCCAGCAACGGCTTGATCGGCTCGTAGCCGGCCGCCTCGATCTGGGCCTCGTCCATGAAGGAGGCGTAGAGGGTGGCGACCCGGGTCGCGTCGGCATCGAGGTCGGGGTGACCGCTGACGACGCGCTGGGCGAGCTCCTCGATTATCGCGCGGACCTGGTGCTCGGCGGCGTCGGCGAGCTGGACGAACGGTCCCCATCCGCCCTTGTCGGCCGGGATCTCGGTGGTCTCGAGCCACCGCCCGTTGACGTGACCGAACAGGTCGTCCTGCGGACGGATGGACAGGTCCATGCCCTCGCGGGCGTCGTCGAGCGTGCTCACCCGCAGGAGCCTACGCAGAGGCTGTGACTCACCGCACTTCGACGACGCTCTTGCCGAGGGTGCGCCGCGCGTCCAGGTCGACCAGCGCCTGGCCGAAGCCGTCGAGGTCGTACGTCGCTCCGATCGGGGGCGCGACGGCTCCCGACTCGATCATCGGCAGGAGGTCCCGCCACTGCTCCTGCATGAAGCCGGGCTTGGTCATCGCGAAGGCGCCCCACCCGACCCCGCGGACGTCGATGTTGTTGAGCAGCAGTCGGTTGACCTTGATTTCCGGGATGCCCTGGCCTGCGGCGAAGCCGACGACCAGCAGCCGCCCGCCCTCGGCCAACGAGCGCAGCGAGTCGGTGAAGACGTCGCCGCCGACGACGTCGACGACCACGT
>JAHEXO010000178.1 GCA_023252065.1 Nocardioides sp.
CGTGACCCTTGCTCCCTTCCAGATCCTGGCCTCCGAGGGCCGGACGCCGGCGCTCACCGAGTCGCACGAGTGGCACCTCTCCGAGCTCGCCATGCTGGAAGGCGACCTGGTCACGCCCACGCGGCACCGCTTCGTCGACCTCGCCTCTCGCCAGGAGCGGGACTCCGCCATCGAGTGGTGGCTCACGCTGACCGGCTCCGGGGGAGAGGGGATGGTCGTCAAGCCGGCCCACCTGACCGAGGGTCGCGTCCAGCCCGGCATCAAGGTCCGTGGTCGCGAGTACCTCCGGATCATCTACGGCCCGGACTACACCGACTCCCTCGACGTACTTCGTGACCGGTTCCTCGGCAAGAAGCGCCAGCTCGCCCAACGCGAGCACGGCCTCGGTATCGAGGCGCTGACCGCGTTCGTCGGCCACGAGCCGTTGTGGAGGGTCCACCAGTCCGTGTTCGCGGTTCTCGCGCTGGAGTCCGAGCCGGTCGATCCGCGGTTGTGACGCCGCGCGACCGGCACCACCGCGACGCTCCTCGCGCCAGAACCGTCCCGGCGCCGGGACGGCGCGGCCCGCACCGGGGTGAGGGCCGCGCCGCCTGTGGTGTCTAGCTCTTGCGACGGTCAGCGGCCGCACGTCGGCGGTCACGGGCCGCACGGCGACCGATACGCCGCTGCTCGGCATCGGCGAGTCGGCTGGCGATCAGCTCAGGGGCAACACGGTGGGGCATCTGCGTCAAGGGCGCTCCTCAGGTGGGTTCTCCGGGTGGTGCGGGTGGTGGTGCCGGCGACGTCGGAGGTCGCCCGCGGGCGCGGCGGGGGAGAGCTCCACAGGGTCTCCGGATAGCCGCGGAAATGTCGGTGAATTGCGATCGGATCGGTCTCGTGATATGTTTTCTATTGGCCTTCCAATTCGGTTATCTGAATGTTGCGGACAAACGCAAGACATTACCGAACTTCAGCCCTCTCGTCCACCCTCTCCGGCAGCGGATCGCCGTGTCCGCGCACCGGGTGCCGGCACTCCGGCCGCTGGGGACGGCTCCGTCGATCCGGCGGCGACTGCCGCAGGGGCCTTCCCAACTCACCGGTCGAGGGAGCACGATCACCCTCAACGCCACGATGGGGGCGTGAGAACTCTCTGGGACAGGGGATCGACCATGCATCTTCAGATCAAGCTGGGCGCGGTCGTGGCCAGCCTTGCGTTCGTCGCGGCAGCGACCGTGGGCACGCCCTCGGCCTCGGCCTCTCCGAACACCACCCTTCCGGTGAAGGACCTCGCGGCCAAGTCCGCGAAGTTCACCGAGATGGGCGGCGCCACCCCGCTACGGACCGACAAGACGGTCGCGCACTGGAGCGGCCAGTTCACCGATCCCACCAATGGCGCGACCTACGGCTACACCATGGTGGGCGCCAACCCCGCCACCAACGGGGCGACCACGACCCCCACCGACATCATCCCGCTCAACGTGGTGTTCTCGGTCAACAACGGCTACGCCCTCAACGGCACCGACGTCGTCACGCGTACGGTCGGCTCCCCGATCTTCCAGCAGGGCGACTACAGCACCACCGCCAAGTCCGGTGACTACCAGTCCGACACCGGTGGCGGTCAGCTCTCCGCGGGCAATGACGGTGTGCAGTACGAGGACGCGATCATGCGCTCGCAGTTCAACAAGGTCGGCAGCAGCTACCACGTGATGCTGGGTCAGCCGACCGTTCACGCCCCGGTCACGCTCACCGTGCCGAAGGGCAAGGGAAGCGCGTTCGCGAACGGCGCGGGAGTCGTCTACGGGTTGACCGACGCCACCTGGTTCAACGGTCGGATCTCACAGCTGCTGGGCCAGCTGCACCTCGACCCGACCCACCTGCCGATCTTCCTCACCGACAACGTCATGCTCTACGTCGGCTCGCTCGACAACTGCTGCATCATCGGCTACCACGGCGCCTCGGTGGTGAACGGCCGCGGTCACGGCCCGACGGGTGGCAACGGCAACCAGGGCGTTCAGACCTTCTCGTATGCCGCGTACACCACCCCCGGGACCTTCGGCGACGGCAACGGCGGGCCAGACCCCTTCCTGCGCGACATCCACGCGCTCAGCCACGAGATCGCCGAGTGGGGCGACGACCCCTTCGTCAACAACCTGGTGAACCCGTGGCTGACGCCGACGGCGCCGCAGTACGGCTGCACCGGCATCCTCGAGACCGGTGACCCAGTCGTCGGGATCGGCTTCACCATGCCCGGCAACACCTACGACACCGCCAGTCCCTTCTCGGACGGCTACTACCACCCCGAGGACGAGGTGTTCCTGCCCTGGTTCGCCCGGCAGGACCCGAACACCACCTCGCAGGCCACCCAGTCGGGCAGCGGCGGTCGCTACACGTTCATGGGTGACCTCAACCCCTACCCGGGCTTCCAGATGCCGGCAACGGGCTGCTGACGGTTCCACGACAGGGCGCCGGGCCCGCCTCGCCGCGGACCCGGCGCCGGTCCACTCCGGCCCTGGCCCGAAGCCCGGCGAGCCGCTGCTCTAGCGTGCCGGTGTGACCGAGTACCAGGTGACCCGCTGGCGTGACCTCCCCTCACTCGTGGTCGCGCGCGAGGGCGCCGACCAGACGAAGGGGCTCCTGGCCCCGCGGTTCCAGGAGGCGATCGACGAGGCTGCGATGCGTCTGGGCGACACCAGCAGCGACGACTACCTGGCCGGCTGGACCCGCACGGAGTGGGAGCCTGCGGAGGGGAGCCCGGCCGGGGTCTGTGATCGGGTCGTCGCCGAGCTGGAGGCGCTCTGGCCTGCCGAGCGGGTGGCCGACTACCTCACTCAGCTCAGCACCTGACCCGACGCACCGCGCCGCGGGTCGTCACAGGGAGCCGTGGACGACCTCGCCCTCGAACACCACGGCGTCGATCGGGACGTCGGCCAGCCGCTCTGCGGGCACCTCGAACGGGTCCTGGCCGAGGACCACCAGGTTGGCGAGCTTCCCCACCTCGAGGGAGCCCGTCCGGTCGTCCAGCCGCAGCTGGCGGGCGCCGTTGATCGTGTAGCCGGCCAGCAGCAGGTCGCGGGGAAGGCGCTCCGAGGCGTCGGGTCGCACACTCCCGGGATAGCGGTCGGGGTCGAGGGGGTACTCCGGATCGACCCGGGTGTGGGCGACCTGCATGCCGAACAGCGGCTTGGCGCGGTGCAGCTCGTACGACGTCACGACGTCGCTGGAGAACGCGAGCACGGCGCCGTGCCGGGCCATCTCGTTGAACCGGTACATCCGGTTCCAACGCTCGTCGCCGAGGTGGACCCGGGAGCCCTCGCCGAAGTAGCCACCCGACCAGTGGGTCGTCCAGTTGACGAGGATGCCGAGCTCTGCGGGACGGGACATGTCTGCGGGGTCGATCAGCTCGCAGTGCGCCAGGGTGACCTGGCTGACCCACGGGTCGCCACGCTTGTCGAGGCGCCGCCTGACCTGCTCGACCGCGTCACACGCGATGCGGAAGGCGCGGTCGCCCACCAGGTGGATGTGGACGTCGACGTCGGCGGCATTGCACACCTCGAAGCAGTCGGCGAGCTGGGCCGTCGTCAGGCCGATCTCGCCGAGGGAGTCCTCGCCCGCGTGGTCGCACATGGGTGCGAGCACGGCGCTGTTGCCGCTCTCGTTGGTCCCGTCGAGGAAGAGCTTCAACGTGTGGGCGCGGACGTGGGGACCGCCGTGCTCGGCCTGGAGCCGATGGAGGCGGTCGATCGCAGCGGGGAGGTCGTCCGGGTCACGGAACCGCACCGCGGCCTCGACGTACATCTGCAGCTCGCCTCGTCGGTCGAGCTCGGCGACGGAGGCGACGAAGTCGTCGTCGTCGACGAGCGCGTCCATGAGCGCCGTCACGCCGTTCTCCGTCAGGAACCGGAAGAACGGCGCCAGCCGCTCGGGCGTGAGCTCCTCGGGCGGTCGCCACCCGATGGCGTCGTAGAGCGGCTCCAGGAAGTGCCGGTAGGCCATCTCGTGCACGAGGCCGGTCGGCTCGCCGTCGTCGTCACGGGCGAACATCTCGAGTCCGGGCAGGGGATCAGGGGTGTCGCGCGTGATGCCCATCAGCTCGAGCATCCGGCTGTTGACCCAGTGCGAGTGCTCGCTGAAGTCCTGGCAGAGGCACGGTCGGTCGGAGACCGCCGAGTCGAGCAGCTCCTTGGTGGGGCGGACGTCGGTGAACGTCACGGTGGGGTAGTACTCGAAGTAGAGGAACGGCGCCTCCTCCGGTGGGTGCGCCTCGGCGTAGGCCCGGACGAAGGCCAGGATCTCCTCGACGTTGGTGGTCCAGGGCAGCCGGACGTGCCAGTCGCTCCGCGTCACCATGCTGGGGTGGGTGTGGGAGTCGACGAAGCCGGGCACGACCGTGCGGCCACCGAGGTCGATGACGGGCAGGCCGTCGGCGTTCTCCCACGAGTCGAGGTCGCCGACGTGGGTGATCACGCCGTCGTCGACCACCAGGGTCGTCGGCAGTGGGTCGTCCGCGAGCTCCGCACACGAGTAGACCCTCGCGTTGGCCAGCACCATCCCTGACATGTGTCCTCCGGTCCTCGGTCGTACGACGCGCGGGTCACGCGGTCGGGTGCTCGGTGTCCGCGTCGTGCACGCACCTGCCGTCGACCCAGGTCTGCGCCACGGCGACCTCACGGAGGGACTCCTCGTCGGCGAAGGGGTCGCGGTCGAGCAGGGCAAGGTCGGCCAGGAAGCCGGGTGCGATCCGTCCCGTGGTCGAGGCCCGGCCGTTCACGTGGGCCGAGCCGGTGGTGTAGGCCGTGAGGAGCGCCCCCAGGTCCAGCCGGTCGAGCTCGTCGGGGTCGCCGACGGCGCCCGCCGGCGTGCGCTCGCGGCCACGCCCGCACTCCAGGCGGATCGCCTCGAGCGGGTCGGCGGTCGTGACCGGCCAGTCGCTCCCGGCGGCCAGACGCGCGCCGGCGGCGAGCAGCCGGCCGAAGGCGTACTCCCGACGCTCCGGGTCGTCGCTGCAGGTGGTCAGCTGCATGATGCTGTGGGCCACGGCGGAGTATCCCCAGGCGGCCTGGACGTTCGCGGTCACGTCGAGCGGGGCGAACCTCGCGAAGTCGTCCTCGGCGATCACCATCAGGTGGGCGATGTGGTGGCGACCGCCGGCGATGCCGTTGACCGCACGGGCCTCGGCGACGGCGTCGAGGACCCAGCGCGTCGCCAGCTCGCCGTAGGAGTGGTAGTGGCAGGTGAGGCCCCGCGCGTCCAGCGCCACGGTGGCCTCACGGATCACCTCCTGGTCGAGGAACACGGTGTGCGACCCGTCGACCATGAGCTTGACCGTGTCCGCGACGACCCACGCCGGGTCGGCGCACGCCTCCAGAGACTGCCTCTGCGCACGCAGGTCGTCGAGCTGGTCGAGCCCACGTGTGGGGTCCCACCACAGCGCCGCCGTGAGCCGGCAGGTGAGGCGCCGGTCGCTCAAGAGGTCGCGGTAGGCCGGCAGCTGGTCCGGCATGCCGAGGCCACCACCCACGATCGCGTCCTGCACCGAGGTCACCCCGAGGGCCACCAGGTGCTCCTGGGCCCGCAGGATGCTGCGCTTCTGGCTCTCGGTGGTCTCCGGCGGCAGGTGCCGCCGGACCAGCGCCGTCGCGTCCTCCTCCAGCAACCCTGTGGGGTTC
>JAHEXO010000179.1:0-3968 GCA_023252065.1 Nocardioides sp.
CACCTCGAGGGCGGGTTCAACGCCGGGCAGGAGACGGCACTCGTCAACCAGCTCGACGGGCGGCCGGCCCTGCCGCGCGACCCGTTCACCCGGGTCACCGAGTCGGGCGTCGACAGCCGGCCCACCCTCGTGCTCAACGCCGAGACGCTGGCCCAGGTCGCGCTCCTCGCACGGCACGGGGCCGACTGGTATCGCACGGCCGGCACGCCCGACGACGCCGGCACCTCGCTGTTCACGATCACCGGGTCGGTCCGGCACCCCGGGGTCGTCGAGGCCGAGCGCGGCACGCCGCTGGGGCAGGTGCTGGCCGGCTCGCAGCCGGTCGACCCGGTCGCGGTTCTCGTCGGCGGCTACCACGGTGCCTGGGTGCCGGCCTCGCAGCTCGACGTACGGATGACCCGGTCGGACCTGGCGCCCTACCACGCCACGGTCGGCGCCGGCGTCCTGCACGTGCTCGGCGCAGGCACCTGCCCGCTGGTGTTCGCGGCCGAGGTCGCCGACTACCTGTCCGGTGAGTCCGCCCGACAGTGCGGCCCGTGCCTGAACGGCCTGCCCCACATCGCCCGCAAGCTGCACCGGCTCGCCTCCGGCGTCCGCGACCGCTCGCTGCCCTTCGAGATCGAGCGCATGAGCGGCCTGGTCTCGGGTCGTGGGGCCTGCGCCCATCCGGACGGCACGGCGCGGTTCGTCGCCTCGACCCTCGACGTCTTCCGCGACCACGTCGCTGCCCACCTCGAAGGCTGGTGCCCGAGCCGGTTGCGGCCCGTCCAGCAACGGGACGGGAGGGCCTCATGACCACCCGCCTCCACGTCGACTGGACCCGCTGCGACGGGCACGGCGCCTGCGCCGAGCTGCTGCCGGGCCTGCTCACCGTCGACGACTTCGGCTTCCCGGTCTCGCGCAGCGGGGACAAGGACCCCCGAGTGGCCCGCCGCGACGAGGAGGCCGCCCGGCACGCCGTACGGAACTGTCCGCTGATGGCGCTGCGGCTCTACGACGCCGCCAGCTGACCTCGTCGCCCGCACCCGTCCTTGCCGTCGGTTGAGGAGCGACCTCCTCAACCAGCGGCGCCGGGCTGGTTCTGCTGCAACTGCTGATGGGGCATCTGCCCTGGGTTGAAGCCGCGCTGGAAGCCACCGGGGCCGCCGAACCGGTCGTCGCCGCCGTGGTTGGCCAGCGCGCCGAGCAGGGCGCCGCCGAGGGCGCCGATGACCAGGGCGACCAGGGCCACGGCGATCACCGCCCGCATCCCGAGGACCTGGTCGCGGAAGCGCGGCCGGGGGGCCGGCGGGTAGCCGGGATAGCCCGGGTAGGCCGGGTAGCCGGCCTGCGGCGGGTTGGGCCCGGCGTACGGCGGGGCGTACGGGCCGGCGTACGGCTTGGCGTACGGGTCGCCGGGAGCGGCGGCGTCGGCGCTCTCCGCTTCCGGGGCGGGAGTGCCGGGATCGAGGGTCTGCTGACCCGCGGACGGGGAGCCGAACGGTCGGGTCTCGTCGTCGGGAGTGGCAGTGGGTGACGTGTCGTTCATGCGGCGCAGTGTGCGAGGACCGACTGTGCGCACCCTGTCAGGACGCTCGGAGGACGTCGTGTCCCGCGGACAGCGCGTTCACAGGAAACTCACAAGGAGAAGTCCGACACTGGGAGTCATGGAGCTCACCCGACCCGATGGTTCCTCGCTGCGCGTCCTCGTCGTGGACGACGAGGTCAACATCGCCGAGCTGATCAGCATGGCCCTGCGCTACGAGGGGTTCGAGGTCAGCTCCGCCCACACCGGCGCGAAGGCGGTCTCGACCGCGAAGACCTTCGAGCCCGATGCCGTGGTGCTCGACCTGATGCTCCCCGACTTCGACGGGCTCGAGGTGCTGCGCCGGATGCGGGCCACCGATCCCGACGTACCGGTGCTCTTCCTGACCGCCCGTGACTCCGTCGAGGACCGGGTCGCCGGCCTCACCGCGGGCGGCGACGACTACGTCACCAAGCCGTTCTCCCTCGAGGAGCTGGTCGCCCGGCTCCGTGGCCTGATGCGCCGCGCCGGCGCCCGCCGGGCCGAGTCGTCGGCCGTCCTGGTCGTCGGCGACCTCGAGCTCGACGAGGACTCCCACGAGGTACGCCGTGCCGGCGAGGAGGTCACCTTGACCGCCACCGAGTTCGAGCTGCTGCGCTTCATGATGCGCAACCCGAAGCGGGTGCTGTCCAAGGCCCAGATCCTCGACCGGGTCTGGAACTACGACTTCGGCGGCCAGGCCAACGTCGTCGAGCTCTACATCTCCTACCTGCGCAAGAAGATCGACGCCGGCCGGGAGCCGATGATCCACACCATGCGTGGCGCGGGCTACGTCCTGAAGCCGGCCGGCTGAGGCCCGTCACCCACATGCGCTCGGCCTTCGCCTCCCTCACCTCGCGCCTGGTGCTGATCACGGTGGCGCTGGTGGCCGTGGTCTCGCTCGTCCTCGGGACCGCCACCACGCTCGTGGTGCGCAACTACCTGACCGACCAGCTCGACCAGAAGGTCAACGCCTCGCTCCACAGGGCCATCGACTTCTACAACCACGGCGGTCAAGGCCCGGGAGCCCCGCCGGCCGATCCCGACGGCGATGGCGACGTACGCGGCAACGGCATCGGTACGGTCACGGCGGTCTTCAGCGGCACCACGTCCGACGGCCAGCTGCTCGGGGACTCCAGCTCACCCCATCTCTCGTCCGAGCAGCTGCACGACCTGCGGACGGTGCCCGTCGACCAGCAGCTGCACACGGTCTCGATCGACGGCCTCGGCCGCTACCGGCTGATCGCAGCCGGGAACGCCACCGACAAGCTCGTGGTCGGGCTACCCACCCACGAGGTGGACAACACCATCTCCACCCTCGTCGTCTGGGAGCTCGCCCTGGTTCTCGCCGGCACGGCGGCCGCCGGTGCGGCCGGCGCGTTCGTCGTACGCCGTCAGCTGCGGCCGCTGCGCGAGGTCGCCACCACGGCGCACACCGTCGCTGAGCTGCCGCTGGCCAGCGGCGAGATCGAGCTCGCCGAGCGGGTGCCCGAGCGGCTGACCGACGAGCGCACCGAGGTGGGCCAGGTGGGTGCCGCCCTCAACACCCTGCTGGCGCACGTCGAGTCGTCGCTGACGGCGCGGCACGAGAGCGAGCAGCAGGTGCGGCAGTTCGTCGCCGACGCCTCGCACGAGCTGCGGACCCCGCTGACGACGATCGCGGGCTACACCGAGCTGGCGCGGCGGCGCCCGGACGACGTACCGACCATGCAGACCGCGCTCGGCAAGGTCGAGGAGGAGTCGGCCCGGATGACCGAGATGGTCGAGGACCTGCTGCTGCTCGCGCGGCTCGACTCGGGGCGTCCCTTGGAGCGGTATCCCGTCGATCTCTCGCGGATGCTCGTCGAGGCGGTGTCCGACGCGCGGGTCGTGGCGCCGGACCACAAGTGGAAGCTGGAGGTGCCCGAGGACTCGATCGAGGTCATCGGCGACGCCCAGCGGCTGCACCAGGTCGTCACCAACCTGCTCACCAACGCCCGCAAGTACACCCCGGCCGGCACCACGGTCACCGTGACCGCGCGCCCGGACGGGTTCAGCGTCCACGACGACGGCCCGGGCTTCCCGCCGGGGCTGGCCGGCCACGCGTTCGAGCGGTTCGCCCGCGGCGACGCCTCCCGGACCCGCGGGCAGCAGGGCGGCGTCGGCCTGGGGCTGGCTCTGGTCAAGGCGATCGTGACCGCCCACGGCGGCCGGGTCGCCCTCTCCTCGCGCCCGGGCTCCACCGAGGTCACGGTCACCCTCCCCCACTGACCCGTTTCGCGTAGTCCGTGACGTTCGTCAGCCGGGCCTGCGCTCAGCCGGCCTGACGAACGTCACGGACTACCTCACCAGCTCACAGAGGGGCCACAGTCGGGCTCGGGGGTGCTGCCAGTCGCGCGGAGCAGGGTCGGACCATGACCTCGGAGACCTCCGCGCCCAGCCTGTC
>JAHEXO010000179.1:3978-5643 GCA_023252065.1 Nocardioides sp.
GTGACGCCCTGACCACCGATCGTCCCCGCCCCGACGCGAAGACCGAGCGGTGGGGACGGCGGCCGGCGGGCGCCGTCACGGCCGGGCTCCCCGTCCCGGCCGAACGCCTGGCGCTCGCCGGCCTGCTGGTCGCCACCGCCCTGCTCTACCTGTGGGGCCTGGGCGCGTCGGGCTGGGCCAACACGTTCTACTCCGCCGCGGCCCAGGCCGGCTCGGAGTCGTGGAAGGCGTTCTTCTTCGGCTCCTCCGACGCGGCCAACAGCATCACCGTCGACAAGACACCGCTCGCGCTGTGGCCCATGGGCCTCTCGGTGAGGCTGTTCGGCCTCTCCTCGTGGAGCATCCTCGTGCCGCAGGCCGTCGAGGGCGTCGCGGCGGTGGGCCTCCTCTACGCCGCGGTCCGTCGTACGACGTCCTCGGCGGGCGCCGGGCTCCTCGCCGGGGCCACCATGGCGCTGACCCCGGTCGCCGTCCTGATGTTCCGCTTCAACAACCCCGACGCGATGCTCGTGCTCCTGCTCGTCGGCGCGGCGTACGCCACCCTGCGCGCGGTCGAGTCCTCTCACACCGGCGGCCGCGCCGGCTGGTGGTTGTTCCTCGGCGGTGCGCTCGTCGGGTTGGCCTTCCTGGCCAAGATGCTGCAGGCGTTCCTGGTGCTCCCCGCGCTGATCTTGGTGTACGTCGTGTTCGCCGGCGTCACCTGGCGGCACAAGATCGGGCACCTGCTCGGCGCGTTCGCCGGCCTGGTGCTCGCCGCCGGCTGGTGGCTGGCGATCGTGACCGCGTGGCCGGCCTCCTCCCGCCCCTACATCGGCGGCTCGCAGCACAACTCGATCCTCGAGCTCACCCTCGGCTACAACGGCCTCGGTCGCCTCGACGGGTCGGAGACCGGCTCGGTCGGTGGCGGCAACACGACCGGCGGCCAGTGGGGGTCGACCGGCCTGTTCCGGATGTTCGGCACGGAGGTCGGCACCCAGGTCGCCTGGCTGCTCCCCGCAGCACTCATCCTCGGTGTCGCCGGCCTGTGGTTCGCCCGCGGGCGGGCGGGCCTCGCGGTCCGCGCCGGACTGACCGTGTGGCTGGGCTGGCTGGTCGTCACCGCCCTCACCTTCAGCCTTATGGCAGGGATCTTCCACCCCTACTACACGGTCGCCCTCGCCCCCGCGATCGGCGCCCTGGTCGGCATCGGCTCGGTCGTCCTCTGGCGCCATCGCGAGTCGCTGGTCGCCTCCGGCCTGCTCGGGTTCGCCGTCGCCTTCACGACCGGGCTCGCCTTCGAGCTGCTCGCCCGCGACGCGTCGTGGCACCCCTGGCTGCGCTACGCCGTCGCCGTCCTCGGCTTCGCCTCCGCGCTGATGATCGTCGGGGTCCGGCACCTGCCTCGTCAGGTCGGGCTCGTGGTCGCCGCCACCGCGGTCGTCGCCGCCCTCGCCGGCCCCGCGGCGTACTCCCTCGCCACGGCGGCCACCCCCCACACCGGCTCGATCCCGAGTGCCGGCCCGTCCTCGGGCGGCCTCGGTGGGCCCGGCGGCGGCTTGGGCGGAGGCATCGGAGGCGGTACGCCGCCCACCGGCGCCGCCCCGGGCGGCACCACCGGCACCCCGAGCACCGGCGGCGCCACCGGTGGGGCCAGCACCGGCGGTCTCCTCGACGGCAGCACCTCCC